>CAYOQX010000006.1:0-26264 GCA_964406195.1 uncultured Alkaliphilus sp.
AGGCAAATGGTATATCCAGATTGGATTTTTTATAGTTAGAACTGTCCAATACCTCTCTGAGGGCAACGATAGAAGTAGTTTCGTTAGGTATCTCTATTCCTATGGCCGCCTTTCCCGGTATGGGTGCTTCAATCCTGATAGCCTCCGCAGCTAGGTTCAAAGCAATATCATCGCTTAGATTGACTATTTTGCTTACCTTAACTCCGGCGTCAGGTTGTAATTCATATCTGGTAATTGTAGGTCCCCTATGTACCTGTGCAACTTTGGCTTCTACACCAAAGTTATACAATGTATCCTCCAATATTTTGGCTTTTGATATGATTTTCTTTTTATCTTCTTTGCTGGGGTGTGAAACCACTTGATTAAGAAGTTCAATATCAGGCAACTGATAGTCTAAGATTGGATCATCACTATTATAATCGGTCATAGTGGGAGAATCAGCAGTAGGACCATGTTCATCCTTGGCTGAAGATACTTGTTCTATTGAATCAGTTGCAGTGAAATCCAATATCTTGATTTTTTCCTCTAAATTTTCTTTTGAATTCTCATTGTTTTTTACATTTGAAGATATATTTTTGTTTTTTCCTTTAGATCTTTTCTTTTTTTTAGCAGGATTTTTAACCGGAACTAAAACAAAATCAAGCATATGGTTTTTTATTGCACCTGAGATTGTTATAATTTTTTCTTTTAATATTATTAACGTTTCAAGCAATGATATCTTTGTATATAGGATTAATACTATAAGTACAAAGGCGGAAATTATAATATATGTAGCAATTATACCAAATAAATTGATTAACAATTTGGTTATGCTAGTGCCAATAACCCCGCCTCCAATTCCCTCTACGCCTAATTGAAAAACTTGCTTTAACCAATCACCTGCACTTGAGAATTTAATGTTTTCCATAGTCTCTACAGAGCTGAGCGATTTTAAAATGGTAATAGAAAAAAATATTAATATGTAAAACAACACGGTTCTGGTTGTATTGGTAGGTGTTTTATCAATAAAAATAAACACGCCACATAATATTATTAAATAAGGCAGTATAGATGCTGTATTGGAAAACAGGCCATTCAAAATATATTTTATTAAATTTCCAATTTTCCCCCCACTATTTCCTTGTATACTTACGAGTAAAACCAATCCAAGTGCAATAGTAAAGATACCATATATTTCATTTGAAAATTCACTCTTGGAGGATCCCGGGGTTTTATTTTGTTTCTTGCGACGACTTCTACTCATTATTATCAACTCCATGAAAAGGTTTTAACCAATTTTGTCTATTTTAATTTAAAAATGCTACACTATATAACATTCTATAAATAATTGACAATCTCCTTCAAAAACCTATTTAAATAATTTTATTGGATAAATATCGATAATAACCAGTTGTTAATGTATATTAATGTACAAAAATAAAAGCCATAGGATTTTGTTTTTAAACAACCCAATCTATGACTTTTTTAATATGTTTAACTAAATTCTAAGTTTGGCTATAACGGTTACTTATCTTCTCCTATCAGTTCCCTCAGTTTGCTCATTGCACTGTCCAGCCCTCCAACCTCGTCAATTAACCCATATTTTACTGCTTCCTTTCCTATTAGAATTGTGCCTACATCATTTGCTAATTTGTCTGTAGCTCTCATCAATTGTATGAAATCAATTCTATTTATTTTCGAGGTGCGTAAAACAAAGTCTACTATTCGTTCCTGCATTTTTAAAAAGTATTCAAATGTTTGGGGGATTCCTATTATCAGTCCATTCATCCTTATTGGATGTATGGTCATAGTTGCTGTTGGTGCAATAAATGAATAGTCGCCTGCTGTAGCTAAGGGAACACCTATACTATGGCCGCCCCCTATAACAAGGGTGACCTTGGGTTTAGATAAGCTGCATATCAATTCAGAAATGGCCAGCCCTGCTTCTACATCCCCACCAACAGTATTCAGTATAATTAGTAATCCTTTAATGTCCGGATTTTCTTCTACAGCCACCAGTTGTGGAATAATATGTTCATATTTACTTGATTTGTTTTGCGGGGGTGCAATCATATGTCCCTCTATATGCCCTATAATAGTTAATGTGTGTATGCTTTTGCCAGGTTCGGGGAGAATGTTTGTACCCAGTTTTTGTATGTTTTCCAGTTGTTGTTGGTTATTTGTTTTATCTGTGTTATCCTTATTTGGGTTCGGGGGCTCTTGAGGGGGCATTATAGATTGGGGATGTTGATTCATCATAAAATAGTTCATCATTTTTCCACTCCTATATTTTCAGTATTGTGCATTATACGATTTTTTTCTGTAATTTGAATTTGGTTGCAAGATTGATGTTATTATTATTTTTACCTAATTCAAAACATCTATTCCCCTAGTATTTAATATTTTTGTTCATAATTGCTTTCCAAATCAATTATAATCATATCGTGTCCTATTTTTTTGATAGAATTCCATGGGATTTCCATTAAGGAATTGCCGGGAAAAATACTCAAAAAACCTCTGTTTTCCGGTATCAAAAGCGAATGTATTCTTCCTGTTCTTTTGTTAATTAGTAAATCGGATTCCGAAATTAAACCTAAACTGCTGCCATCGTAAAGATTTATGATTTCTTTACCGCCGATAGTGCTGAAGCGCATGATTTAACCCTCCTTGTATTAACTTTGTATTAAAAGCCTGTTTCTTTTCCTTGTAAGAATTATATTTGACATAATTGGTTTTATGTATGTGTTTGATTATCATTTATGATAACATCTAATATGATATTCTATATTAAAAAAAATACTGGGCCTATAATCGGTGTCTGCCGGAGTATTTTATATGATTTTACTCCAGAACATCACTTACGGTACCGACTTTCAGGTTTTTTTCACGCATCGAGCTGATTAGTCCCGGCAGGGCCTTTGCGGTTTCAGGCATCGGATGCATCAGAACTATTGCACCATTAAATTCATCTTTTTTTAGTACCCTATTTATGATAATATCCTCCGTACTCCCTGCTCTCCAGTCTATTGTGTCTATGGTCCACAGTATTGTTTTATATCCCAATTTATCAGCTGCAATCAGTGTGCTGTCATTATATGCACCGGATGGGGGTGCAAATAATGCAATTTTTTCTCCAATATACCCTGAGAGTATTTCATCCGCCTCTTTTATTTGTGCCTCATTTTGTTCCAAGGTTAATGTTTCATAATTAAGGTGTTGATAGCCGTGGCTCCCAATTTCATGCCCGTTGCTTACAATCTGCTGCATCAAATCCGGAAATTCCTCGGCCCATCTACCTGTTACAAAAAAGGTGATTTTTATCTTTTCCTCATTTAATATGCTTAACATATCAGGCAGTACTTCATTACCCCAGTCAACATTGCAGGCGAACGCAATATACTTACTGTTTTCGTTTCCTCTGCGGATTGGGTTTGGTATGTTGTTATGATTATGACTATCCACCGTCTTTGTTTTAGCCACTCTTAACAATATAAAACCTGCTATTAAAGCCAGTATGGTCGCAATTATTACAAATCCTGCAATTTTCCTATTTATAACAACTATCATAATATACCCCCTTGTTAAATTGCGGTGTTTGTAATATATTATTCAGGACCAAACTACTTATGCAGGTAATATTTACAAAATCAAACTAAAAAACATAAACCAAACTCGGTTTATGCTTTTACTGTTCGCCTCTATTTTTTATTGTTTTTTTTATTGTTCTTTTTAGGTAGGAGCGCTTTCATGGACAGGCCTATTTTTCCCTGCCGATCTATTTCTATTACCTTCACCCCAACCTCATCCCCAGGTGCTAACACATCTTCCACCTTGTTTGTTCTTTCGTGTGCAATATTAGATATATGAACTAAACCTTCTTTGCCCGGAAGAATCTCTACAAAGGCACCGAAATTGACTATTTTTACAACTTTTCCTTTATATACATCCCCTATTTCAGGATCCCTGACTATGTCATTTATCTTTTTAAGTGCATGTTCAGCAGCTTTTTGTGTCAAAGCGGTTATAAATACAGTACCATCATTTTCGATGTCTATTTCGACCCCTGTATCTTCAATGATTTTATTTATAGTTTTTCCACCCGTTCCGATAACATCCCTGATTTTATCCGGGTGTATTTCGGTTTTTAGCATTCTTGGAGCATAAGGCGAAAGCTCCGGCCTTGGTGAACTGATTGTTTCTCTCATTTTATCCAGAATATATAATCTGCCAATCCTGGCTTGCTCTAACGCATTCTCCAGTATGTTTTTTTCTATACCTTTTATCTTGATATCCATCTGTACAGCGGTTATTCCTTTGGATGTTCCTGCAACCTTCAAGTCCATATCCCCCAGAAAATCCTCCATACCCAATATATCAGATAAAATGGCCACATCTTCACCTTCTTTAACTAATCCCATGGCAATGCCCGCAACCATATCCTTAATAGGCACCCCGGCATCCAGCAATGACAACGTGCTACTGCACACACTTGCTTGGGAAGAAGATCCATTAGAAGATAGGACCTCGGACACTACACGGATGGCATATGGAAAATCATCCTGAGGTGGTAGCATTGGTTTTAATGCCCTTCCGGCCAAAGCCCCATGACCTATTTCACGTCTACCCGGTCCCCTTAGAAATCTGACTTCTCCAACACTGAATGGTGGAAAATTATAATGATGCATATATCTTTTTGATTCTTCCTCACCAAGATCATCTATAATTTGTACATCACTTACTGCCCCCAAGGTTACTACAGATAATGTTTGGGTTTGCCCCCTCGTAAACAGCCCTGATCCATGCGCTTTTGGTAACAATGATACTTCGGTCGATATGGGCCTTATTTCATCATGTTTTCGATTGTCGGGCCTTATCTTATCGTGTAAAATAAGGTGTCTTGTTTCTTCTTTTATGATTGCGTCCAATATAGAGTTGATCTGTTTTGTATCCACATCATCTTCATATTTATTTGTAAAGTGTTCCAATGTTTCTTCTTTGGCAAGATCAATTTTTTGTTGCCTTTCTGTTTTTTCCTCTGTTCTGATTGCCGCGGCTATTCTTTGTTTTGCGTAATCCATCACTTCAACTTCCAGATCCCTATCTACATCAGGTAAAACAATCTCCTGTTTTTCCTTTCCAACCTTTGCAACAATTTCTTCAATAAATGAAACAATGTTCTTAATTTCCTCATGTGCAAATAAAATCGCTCCCAAGACCTGCTCCTCTGCAATTTCATTGGCACCTGCTTCTATCATCATTACGGCATCCTTTGTTCCGGAAATAATAAGATCTAATTCGCTTTTTTCCCTTTCCTCACTGGTAGGATTTATTACATATTCTCCATCAACCATACCTACATTTACAGAAGCAGTTGGTCCTAAAAATGGAATACTGGAAATGGATAATGCTATTGATGAACCTATCATTGCAACAATATCCGGGCTGCAATCCAGGTCTACTGATAGCACTGTTGCAATCACCTGCACCTCATTTCTGTACCCTTCCGGAAATAGAGGCCTGATTGGACGATCTATTAATCTTGAGGTTAATACGGCATTCTCGCTGGGCCTTCCCTCTCTTTTGATAAAACCACCGGGAATTTTCCCTGCTGCATACATTTTCTCTTCATAATCAACACTCAAAGGGAAAAAGTCTATACCTTCCCTCGGCTGTTTTGAAGCACATACAGTAACGAGAACCACTGTTTTTCCGTACCTCAGTAGACAAGCCCCGTCAGAAAGCTGGGCTAATTTCCCAACTTCAACTTCTAAAACTCTTCCGGCTATTTCTTTTTGAAAAATTTCAACCATTGCTTATTATCCTCCTTTCATCTAAAAAATATCCTTATACTGTTTTTATCTATTCGAAAAATTCAGGGACTTGGTTAGAAGTAAAATAAAAAGCCCCTGTGGCTTAATCGAAGAAATAATCAAACAATAGGGCGGGTGTTTCCCGCCCTTTTACTATTTTCTTAATTTTAGCTTTGAAACTATCTCCCTATATCTTTCAACATCCCTATTCATAAGATAATTTAACATATTTCTTCTCTGTCCAACCATCCTTAAAAGCCCTCTCCTGGAGTGATGGTCTTTTTTATGAGTTTTTAAATGTTCATTTAAGTGATTGATTCTTTCCGTTAGTAAGGCGATTTGTACTTCCGGAGAACCTGTATCATTTTCATGGGTTTTAAAAGCATCTATAATTGTCTTTTTACTCTTCTGAGTCATTGTTATTTCACCTCCAATTTTTATCCCCTGATTCCAAGTAGACGTCGGTGAATCATTCCACTGAGAATAGGTTCATTGATTTCCTAATCATTTTAACATATATACTTATAGATGTAAATATGTATCAATGCTATTTACATCTTGACTGATCTGTTTTATCAACTTATCCGCGTTATCAAACCTAATTTGATCCCTCAATTTCTTAACAAATTGTACCTCTATAAATCTATTGTATATATTTTTATCAAAGCCGATAATAAATGTTTCTATACTAATGTCATAATCACCGAAGGTTGGGCTGGTGCTTATACATGTAGCCCCTTTATATATTGATTCATTAATTTTTACAAATGTGGCGTATACACCTTCCTTGGGTATCAGGTAGAAGGGTTCTATCAGTATATTAGCTGTAGGATAACCCAGTTTATCTCCTCCTATGCCCTTGCCACAGATTACCTTGCTATAAATCGAATATGGTCTTCCCAAAAAAACATTTGCTTTCTCTATGTTACCATCCTTAATATACTTTCTAATAGCAGAACTCCCGACCTTTTCACGATTTATGATTACGGGCTGAACCACACACACCTTGAATTTGTATTTTTTCCCCATTTCCTTGAGGGTGTTTACATCTCCCCGGCCCTTATAACCAAATCTGTAATCAAACCCTACCACAACGAGCTTACAGTTTAATTTGTCAACCAAAATGTTTTTAACAAAGTCTTCAGGATTTAAGACCATTATATTTTTGTTAAATTCTTCTAGGTATAAAAGATCCACCCCTAGAGATTTAAATATTTTCTGTTTCATATTTATATTCATAATCCGAGGGGATATTTTCCTACCTGTTATAACTTCTAATGTGTGATTGGTAAAAGTATAAATACAGGATTGTAGACTGTCCAGTTTACAATTTTGCACTAAGGTTTCAATTAGTTTTTGATGGCCGACATGTACCCCGTCAAAATTCCCCAGTGCTATACCCCTCTGTATGTTTCTATCCAGTTGGTTATATTGTTTAATTATTTCCATGTTTACTCCCTTTCAAGCAAAAGTCTTAAAATCTTAATATAATTTCTACCGGCATTATCACATTTAATAGTCCCAAAACCTATAAATTGTTTTTCAATATAAATAAGCATCCTTGTTTCCGGCAAAATATTTTTATTATTACCCAAATGGTAGAAGTATATATCATTTCCGTTTAATGCCTGTTTGACAGATGCAGGTTCCACAAAGGCTTTAGGCATATGTTTTAAAGGGTAATCCAAAGGCAATAGTAAGTCTTTAACCCTTTCTGTTTTTAATAATTCTTCCAGGGTTATTGTAGTAGCCAAGCCAAATTTACTAAATTGCATCCTGAGCAAAAATGACATTGTCCCGCCACAACCCAATATATTTCCAATATCATGACATAACGTACGTATATAAGTACCCCTGGAACATAAAACATCGAACATTGCCCTGTTGTTCTCAATCTTGATAATATCTATATCATGAATTGTTACTGTTCTTGGATCCCTCTTAATTTCAATTCCTTCTCTTGCTAATTCGTAAAGTCTTCTCCCTTTAACCCTAATTGCTGAATACATGGGAGGTATTTGGTTATAATTCCCGACAAAATCCAGTATGGTCCTTTTTATTTCTCCGTCTGTTGGTATAAAAGTAGATCTGTCCATAATTGTCCCGTATATGTCTTCTGTATCTGTCTTTATACCCAGGGTTAATTCAACACGATATTTTCTTTTGCTATCAAGAAGGTAGTGGGAAATTTTCGTTGCCTGTCCTACACAGATAGGTAGAACACCTGCAGCATTAGGATCTAACGTTCCAGTGTGTCCTACTTTTTTAACATCTAATTTTCTTTTAATAGTAGAAACAACATCGTGGGATGTCATTCCCGGTGGTTTTAAGATATTTAAAATACCATTCAAAAAAATCACCATCTTATAAATTGCTTTGCTTTTTCTATAATCTGTTTTTTAGCTTCATCCAAAGTGGAAGATATTATAGCACCTGATGCTTTTTTATGACCCCCACCATCAAAGGTTTCCGCTAAAGCCCCAACATTTACATCATCATGTTTTGATCTAAAGCTGAGCTTGACCTTTTCTTCATTTATTTCCGTTATACTTACCGCTATATGAACTCCTTTTATATCCCTTCCATGATTTACGGGATCATCCATATCATTGATAGAAATATTAAATTTCCTTAACATGTCAGATGAGATCCGGAAAATCACGAGACGATCTTCAAGTGCTGTTTCCATATTAGTCAGGGAATAACCCAAAAACCTTAAAGCATCCATAGATTTTTTTTGATAGAGGTTATACATAATGTCCTGTTTATCCATATTGGTTTTCATTAGTTCGGCAACTACTAAATGAGTTTTTTCCGTGACATTATCATACATAAAACTTCCGCTGTCGGTGACAATACCTGTGTATATACATGATGCAATTTGTTGATCTATTGTCAGTTTCATATTTTTAATAATAAAATAAATCATTTCACAGGTAGACGACGAATTTATGTCCACAATATTAACATCACCAAATTTTGTATTGCTGATATGATGGTCTATGTTGACAACTACTTTGCTGTTTTCCATGGTTTTCATACTATGCCCCAGCCTTTTTTCGCTTCCACAATCCAGTGCAAAAAACAGATCGAAATTCTTTTTTTTGATATCCTTGTATCTTTTAATATGTTTTGATTGTGGTAAAAAATTATATCTATCAGGTAAGGTTTCATTTATAAAAACATCCACATTATTATGTCTCTGCTTTAATGCCAACCACAAGGCAAGTATAGACCCTATACTATCTCCATCAGGGTTAATATGGGAAGTAATCGCAATACTTTCGCTGTTCGAAACCAATTTTATTAATTTATTTGCCGGTTTCATCGGGTTCATCCTCTTTGGAAGTAGAATCCTTTTTTGGCTCATTGACCTTTGTAATTACATTATACATATAAACCCCTCTTTCAATGGAATTATCTAATTTGAATGTTACCTCCGGGGTATATCTGGCTTTTATTTTTTTTCCTATTTGCCTGCGTATAAACCCACTTGCCCTGGTCAAACCCTCCATTGTTTCTTTCTTCTCTCTGTCATCTCCTAATATACTGACATAGATGTCAACATATCTTAAGTCCCTAGTCAGGTCTACTTCTACTACGCTGGTCATAGGCGAAACCCTCGGATCCCTTAATTCATCCATGATTATACCGCTGACTACTCTCTTTATTTCTTCTGCTAGACGCTTTTCTCTAGGATATGACATATAATCATCTCCTTATGCTTTATCTTTTTATTTCTTTCATTTGGTAAGCCTCAATAATATCTCCTTCTTTGATATCATTAAATTGGCTTATACCTATACCACATTCGTATCCCATAGTTACTTCTCTTACATCATCTTTGAACCTCTTCAAAGAACTGATTACTCCTTCATGGATTATTATACCGTCTCTGACCAACCTAATTTCCGCACTTTTCAATATTCTGCCTTCGATCACATAAGACCCGGCAACTGTACCTACATCCGGAACTTTAAATGTAGCCCTTACTTCTGCTTTTCCTAACTCTTCTTCTTCGAATTCCGGATCCAACATACCTTTCATTGCAGCCTCAATATCTTCAATCGCTTTGTAAATAACGCGATAGCATCTTATATCAACATTTTCTTTTTTAGCCAAAGCACTGGCACTTGGAATTGGACGAACATTAAATCCAATGATTATAGCATTGGATGCCGCTGCTAACATCACGTCCGTTTCAGTTATTCCACCTACACCATCATGTATAATATTTGTTGATATCTCGTTACTTGATAACTTATTAAGTGACTGTTTTATAGCCTCTACGGAACCTTGCACGTCAGCCTTTATTATAATATTCAGGTCCTTAATTTGCCCTTCCTCCATTTGGCTGAACAATGCTTCCAAGGAAATTTTTTCATCAGCCTCTAACTGTTTCGCTCTGGCTTTGTTTATTCTGTTTTCAACAATAGCTTTTGCAATTCTGTCATCTTTTACCACAAACATATGCTCCCCGGCCTCAGGCACCTCAGATAAACCGGTAATCTCCACAGCTGTAGATGGACCTGCCATTTTTACCCTTTGTCCTCTATCATTTGTCATAGCCCTGATTTTACCGTAAGCGGTTCCTATTACAACAGAGTCTCCAATCTCCAATGTCCCATTTTGTACCAAAATTGTTGCTACAGAACCCTTACCCACATCCAGTTCGGCCTCTATAACGACACCCATTGCCTTGCGATCAGGATTTGCGGTAAGCTCTTCCATTTCCGCTACTAATAATATCATTTCCAATAATGTATCTATATTATCTCCTCTGAGAGCGGAGACTGGAACGGAAATAACATCCCCACCCCATTCCTCCATTATAAGACCATGGTTTGCCAGTTCCTGTTTTACTCTGTCAGGATTGGCGGCAGGTTTGTCCATTTTGTTTATAGCTACAATAATAGGAACCCCGGCAGCCTTAACATGATTAACAGCCTCTACTGTTTGAGGCATAACACCATCATCAGCGGCCACTACTAAAACTGCTATATCTGTTGCCTTCGCACCTCTGGCACGCATCGATGCAAACGCTTCGTGTCCCGGTGTATCCAGAAAAATTATCTTTTTATCGCCGATTTCCACCTCTGATGCCCCTATATGCTGCGTAATACCACCTGCCTCCCTGGTTGTAACCTTGGTGTCACGTATTGCATCCAATAGTGAGGTTTTTCCATGGTCAACATGACCCATAACCGTTACTACGGGCCATCTGGGTTTTAAATCCTCCGGCTTGTCAGGTGTAATTTCAATATCATCTAAAATATCCTCATCCAAATCCTCTTTGGTATGTTCATCGCTTGTATCCTCTATTGGTTCTACCTCTAATCCAAACTCTGTAGCTATAACCTCTGCTGTATCATAATCTATTTCCTCATTGATTGTTACCATTATACCCAGACCCATCAATTTTTTAATTATATCACTGGCGCTTTTTCCAATAACCTCTGCCAGCTCTTTTACCGCTACCCTGCTTGGCAGCTGTATGACCTGCCTGTCCCCGTCTTCTTTTTTGTCTTTGGAAATCTCGGGTTCAGTTTCAACATCTGTTTTATCCGATTCATCTGCAAGCAATTCCATAACCACATCGGCGTTTTCACTTCCTAATGTGCTCATATGACTGCTGACTTCAAAAGATAACTCATTCAATTTTTTAATAAGTTCCTTACTGCTTATTCCTATTTTTTTTGCCAGTTGGTACACTCTTATTCTCGACAAATAAATCACCCCCTAATGTATACTATTCATTTTTTATAAGCTCCTTCATAATATCCTCATATACCTCCTTAGAAATACTTGATTTAAGTGCTCTTTCGAGTGCCTTTGTTTCCCCGGCCTTTTTAAAGCACCGCTCGGTTTTACAAATATATGCACCCCTGCCCTGTGCTTTGCCGGTAGTGTCCATACCTATAATTCCTTGTGAATTACGAACCACCCTTAATAATTCTTTCTTGGGTTTCATTTCATTACAACCAAGGCATTTTCTTAAAGGAGTCTTTTTAACCTTCATTTGATCACCCCAATTGGTTGTTGATCTGACTTTCACTCTTTATATCAATTTTCCAACCAGTTAATTTTGCAGCTAACCTTGCATTTTGTCCTTCTTTGCCAATTGCCAGAGAAAGTTGATAATCCGGTACAATTACCTTTGCTGTTTTTTCTTCAGGGTCAACCTCACACGATGTAACTTTTGCAGGACTCAAGGCACTGGCTATAAATTCCGCCGGATCCTCACTGTACTTAATTATATCAATTTTCTCACCATCTAGCTCATTAACAATAGCCTGTACTCTTATTCCTTTTGGACCCACACACGCTCCGACAGAATCCACATTCGGATCTTTAGAATCCACTGCTATTTTGGTTCTCGAACCCGCTTCTCTCGAAATGCTTTTTATTTCCACAGTTCCATCATGAATTTCGGGTACCTCCAATTCGAATAGACGTTTTATCAAACCCGGATGTGTTCTGGATAATAATATTTGTGGACCCTTAGTTGTCTTTTTAACCTCTACTATGTAGCATTTTAATCTATCTCCATGCTGGTATTCCTCATTTGGAATTTGTTCACTAGGTCCTAAAATAGCCTCGGTTCTCCCCAGACTGATATAAACGCTACCTCTCGAAACCCTGGAAACCTCACCGGTAATAATCTCAGATTCTCTATTTACAAATTCATCGTATACAATGCCTCGTTCAGCTTCTCTTATTCTTTGCACGACTACCTGTTTGGCTGTTTGCGCAGCAATTCTTCCAAAATTTCGAGGTGTAACCTTCCCCTCGTAAATATCCCCTATTTCATAATTCGTATTGAATTTCTTTGCATCTTCAATGTGAATTTCCAACAGATCATCTGTTACATCATCGGTTATCGTTTTTCGACTATATACATTTACTTCGCCCGTATCACGATCAATCTCAACCCTGACATTTTGAGCAGAACCAAAATTTCTTTTGTAACTCGAAATAAGTGCCGCCTCAACAGCCTCTATTAGAACGTCTTTCGAGATACCCTTATCTCTTTCTATCTGTTCGAGGGCTTCCGTAAACTCAACATTCATCCCTATAAACCTCCCTAAAATTTTATGGCCGGTTTTGCAAGAGCAACCTTTTCTTTTGGCAGCTCCACCAGCCCAACGTCAACAACATTGAGTTTAATTACATTATCCTCTAAACCAATAAGTTCACCTTCTAGAACCTTGTTCCCATCAAGTGCCTCATACAACCTTATTTCCACTAATTTGCCCTCGAAACGAGCAAAATCTCTATCTGTTTTTAGTGGTCTGTCCAACCCCGGTGATGATATTTCTAAAAAATAGTTTCCCTTCACCAAGTCTTCTTTGTCCAGCAGATTACCTAACTGCTCACTGACTTTTTGACAATCATCCAGTGTAATCCCACCGGGTTTATCTATATATAATCTCAAGAACCAGTTGGCACCTTCTTTTTTGTATTCTATATCTACCAGTTCAAATTTTTCCTTTTCCAGGATTGGAATTGCCAATTCCTTTGTGATTTTTTCAATATGATTTCTTGCCATTGTATACCTCCGACATTATTAGTTTCTTATATTTTTTATTTTTAGTTTTTGCCGCTTCTTCTATTATATACTGTACAATCACGGTATATAATAGAAAGAGTGGGAAGCCCCACTCTTTCAAGGATATCATATGTTATTTGTTACAGTATAACATACGTGGTAAAATCATGCAAGTGAAAACAATGAGAGCTGATTAGTCTCTGGTAGGTCTCCGGTACAGCCATGGGAAATCAATGTTTCCATCACAGTTTTTGTAACTTTTGTTCTGTTCCTAAGGTCTTCTAATGATATAAATTTCCCTTGTTTTCTGGCCTTTACTATGTTTTTTACAGCATTTTGACCTACACCCTGTAGACCTCTCAGAGGCGGCAGTAGCCCTTCATCAGTTATCATAAATTTATTCGCACCGGAATCATATAGATCAACAGGTAATATTTTAATTCCCCTGCAATATGCCTCCAGTACTACCTCTAATACGGTCAAATAATTTCTTTCCTTAGCAGTGGTCTCATTTCCTTTTGATTTTAATTCCTTGATCTTAGCCCGGACAGCATCCTCGCCTTTTATTATAAAATCTGCATCGAAATCCTCCACCTTTGTTGTAAAGTAGGTGGCATAGAATGCTTCCGGATAATGCACCTTGAAATACGCAATCCTAAAAGACATCATGACATATGCTACTGCATGAGCTTTTGGAAACATATATTTTATCTTGTTACATGAATCTATATACCACTGCGGTACATTGCATTTTTTCATTTCTTGTTCATGTTCAGGGGTTAGTTTTTTTCCTCTCCTCACATTTTCCATTATTGTAAATGAAACCTCGGGTGGTAATCCCTTTGAAATCAAATAATTCATGATATCGTCCCTGGTAGAAATAACGTCTTTTAATTTTGCAACATTATTTCTGACCAAATCTTGGGCATTATTAATCCATACATCCGTACCATGTGATAATCCGCTTATGCGGACCAATTCCGCAAAGGTCTTAGGTTGTGTGTCAGTCAATATTTGCTGGACAAATCTGGTGCCGAATTCCGGTATTCCCAGGGTTCCAACTTCACAATCTATTTTATCAGCATCTACTCCCAAGGGTTTTGTGTCGGTAAATATGTCCATCGTATCCTTGTCATCTAATGGTACGGTTTGTGCATTGATACCGGTCAGATCCTCAAGCATTTTTATAATAGTAGGAACATCATGTCCCAGTATGTCCAATTTTAGTAACCTTCCACTAATAGAATTAAAATCAAAATGTGTTGTAATTACCCCCGCTTTTGGATCATTTGCAGGATATTGGATTGGGGTGAATTTATGTATATCATAGTCAGCAGGTACAATTATAACACCGCCCGGATGCTGACCCGAGGTTCTTTTTACCCCTGTACATCCTCTGGTCAATCTGTTTATCTCTGCTATATTGCAGTATAACTGCTCCTCCTCAGTATATTTACGAACAAATCCGTAAGCGGTTTTATCTGCTATAGTGCCTATAGTTCCTGCACGAAACACTTTGCCCTGTCCAAAAAGTTCCTCCGTATACTTATGGGCCTCACTTTGATACTCGCCGGCAAAATTCAAGTCTATATCCGGCTCTTTATCTCCTTCAAAACCGAGAAATACCTCAAATGGTATGTCATGTCCATCTTTTATTAATATTTCACCACAATCGGGACAATTTTTATCCGGCAAGTCGATTCCCGAGCCGTAGAAACCATCCAATATAAAATTCGAATATTTGCACTTCGAACATATATAATGCGGTGGTAGCGGGTTTACCTCGGTTATACCACTCATTGTAGCAACAAAAGAAGATCCCACAGATCCCCTGGATCCTACCAGATATCCATCATTCAGGGATTTTTTGACCAATTTATGGGCAATAATATACATTACAGCATACCCATTATCAATTATAGATCCTAACTCTTTCTCCAATCGATTTTTAACAATTTCAGGCATGTTTTTTCCATAACTTTCCTCAGCTCTACTGTAGCACATTTTTCTTAGTTTTTCTTCCGATCCGTCTATTTTTGGTGAAAATGTACCGTCGGGGATTGGTTCCAAATTTTCTATTTTATCACAGATACTGTTCGGGGTTTGTATAACTATCTCTGCGGATTTTTTCTCTCCCAGGTATGAAAAATCCTTGAGCATCTCCTCGGTTGTCTTGAAATATAATTGCTTTTGTTCATTAGCACCTGTAAACCCCTGTCCTGTCAATAGTATTTGCCTGAAAATACTGTCTCTGGGGTTTAAAAAATGTGCATCTCCGGTAGCCACAACCGGTTTTCCCAGCTTTTCTCCCAGTTTTACTATCCTTTTATTGATTTCCATCAATTCATCTTCATCTTTGACCATACCCCTATCTATTAAAAATGTATTGTTAGATATGGGTTGCACCTCCAGGTAATCATAGTAATCAGCAATTCTCTCTATTTTGCAAGGCTGCCTGTTTAATAGGATGCTTTGGAATAATTCTCCCGCCTCACAGGCTGTACCTACTATAAGCCCGTCCCTGTACTTATTCAATAGACTTTTTGGTATTCTGGGTCTTTTATGAAAATAGTTCAGATGTGATTCAGACACAATTTTATATAGGTTTTGTAACCCTATTTTATTTTTTACCAGAATAATAACATGATAGGTATTTAATTTTTTAAAATCAATTTCCTCGCCCAATTGACTGTTGATATTCTCCAATGATGATATGTTTTTTGTTTTCATAATTCTTATAAATTCAATAAACACCTTGGCTGTGGCCTTGGCATCATCTAATGCCCTATGGTGATTTAACAAGGGTATATTCAATTCCTTTGCGACAACATTTAAACGATGTCTTTTAAGATTTGGTAAAAGAACACGCGACAGTTCCAATGTGTCGACTATCGTGTTCGAAAACATACCACCGATTCTTTTTATATTTTCCCTAATAAATGCAGTGTCAAAACCGGCATTATGCGCGACTATAGGCCTGTCCCCCACAAATTCTAAAAATTCCGGCAGAACAACTTCTATAGTTGGTTTATCCTTAACCATTTCATCTGTAATGCCAGTCAATTCTATAATTTTTGCCGGTATATTTATTTCTGGGTTTATTAGACTGGAATAACTATCTATAATCTTACCGCCATTTATTTTAACTGCGCCTATCTCCGTAATTTTGTCATTTCTACTTGATAGTCCGGTGGTTTCTATATCAAAAACTACAAACTTTTCGTCGAGTTTATAGGAATTATCTCCTTCTATGAATTCTACACTATCGTTTACCAAATAACCTTCCATACCATATATTATTTTAATTCCATATTTTTTACCGGCATTCATTGCTTCAGGAAATGCTTGCACTACACCATGATCCGTTATTGCAATAGCCTTGTGGCCCCATTTTGATGCTTGTTCAACAAAATCACCTATGGGAGATACACCATCCATAGCGGACATTTGCGTATGTAGATGTAGTTCAACCCTCTTTTGTTCACATAAATCTTTTCTTTCTATTTTATCTTTTCGTATTACATTGTTTAATATAATAACATTCTCCCTAATAAATTTATCATACATTACATCTCCTTGAGCCCTTACCGACATTCCTTCTGTAAATATTTTTTCAAATGTACTCGCCTGATTTTTTCTTTCGAAGATTTTTGCTGTTATTGAATCTGTATAATCGGTAATATCTAAAATTGCAAGCTTTCTGCCACTATTTAGTTCTTTTATTTCTACACTAATTATTTCTCCTTCGATAATGACCTTGCCGGAGTCAGTACCAACATCAGTTATTTTGCTGGCTTCACCGGAAAAGTTTCTTCCCAATAAAATGGGTGAATATGGTCTTGTACCGGTACGTTTCCCTTTTGATCCATATTGGTCTTGTACAACATTATTTCCGGAATTTCTCTTATTTATTTGGTCAACCAATTCAAGTTTTTGTTTCTCCTTTTCTAATCTATATTCTTTTAAATCAAATTCATTGCTTGCATGGATTTCACAATTAATAGTTGTTTTGAACTGTTCCAGGAAATATTCTTCTATTTGGGTTTCTATTCCCCTTTCTTTCATCTTTTTAGAAATGATATCAGATTTGAAGACAAGTTTTAGGTTAGAACCTACAATATCCCTGCTGATAAGGCCATCAACAATATTAAATGAAGGTACATTTTTTTGTAAGATATATAACAAATTACCCCAGTTCATATCAACCAATTCTTCTAATGAATTGTATTTTATATTATATGAAAAGCAAATTTCTACCTTAGATTGCAAATTTTCTTTTATCACTTTTTTTAATTGATACAATAAATTCTCTAATTGTCTATGCTCGAGTATTTGTTTTCCTATTATCTTTACCAGTAGTTTCCTATCATGTTTAAAGTACTGTACCTTTTCCACAATACAAGATTCATAGGCCGGATTTTCGGTTAGCCCAAAGCTATTCAAAAAATAATTAAGATTAATACCCTCGAAATGAGCCATAAATCCTTCCTCCTTACTCAACATATCCAATGTTTTACTATATCTCTATACATTTTAATTCTCCAATGAACGCCCTTTAGAAATCCTACTTTTTCTTCTTTAGTCACATGGGTTACATTTTCCAGTTCAACATTCTCCACATTAAAATTATATTTCCTTACTAATTGAGAAAATGCGGTTTCAATACCATAACCCTTTACATCCATGTTTATAATTTTGTTAGCAATATTTGGTTTGATTGCTCTTTGTCCGGATAAATTCGGTGTAATTGTCTGTGCCAGGTCTGTAATATATCTCCCGGATTTAAAAACCCCAATTGTCATATCAACATTGCTTTTGAGCACCGGCAAGACCAGTGCTTTTATGTGGTTTGCCGTTAAACCTACTAAATCTGCATCTAACAAAACAATAATATCACTTTTATCCTTACAATATTTAATACCTTTTTTTACTGCTTCAGATTTCCCCATATTTTGGGGCATTTTTACCAAATTAACATTATAATTTAATGCGATATTTGAGGTTGAATCGTTAGAACCGTCATCGACAACAACTATATTTGATATTATGTCGGCCTCTAGCGCCGGAACAATGACTTTTTCAATACGATCTTCCTCATTATAGGCGGGTATAATGGCGGTAATCCTCATATAACCTCTGCCCTCCTCCTTATATCTTTTCAATCTCCTCTTCCAATACTGTTAAAATCTCTTCTTCCTTGATTTTTTTTATGATTTCACCTTTTTTGAACAAAAGCGCCGAATCAACACCTCCGGCTATGCCTATGTCCGCATCTCTTGCTTCGCCGGGCCCGTTAACAGCACAACCCATAATAGCAATTTTAATAGGTTTTTTTAATCCGCCAAATTTTTTTTCAACCTGATCCGCTATACGCATTAGGTCTATTCTGCATCGACCGCAAGTAGGACAAGATATTATTGTTACCTCACTTTGAATTATACCCAAGGATTTTAAAATCTGCCTACCTACCTTGATCTCCTCAACAGGGTCACCAGTCAGTGAAACACGAATAGTATCGCCTATACCCATAAGTAGCAAAGCACCTATGCCAACAGATGATTTTATTGTACCGGTCCATACTGTGCCCGCTTCAGTAATTCCAAGATGAAAAGGATAATCAACCTTTTTGGCCATTAACATGTAAGCATCTACAGTAAGTCTGACATCGCTTGCCTTTAATGATATTACAATATCTGTAAAATCAAGGCTCTCTAAAATGGCAACATGCCTTAGAGCACTTTCTACCATTCCCTCAGCTGTAGGATGTTTGTATTTATCCAATATAGATTTTTCCAGTGAACCTGCATTTACACCTATCCTTATAGGTATATTTTTTTCTTTGGCCGCTTTTACTACTTTTTCTACTCTTTCAGCTCCACCTATATTTCCAGGGTTTAATCTTAAACCGTCAATTCCTTCTTTTATAGACTGCAAAGCCAGTCTGTAATCAAAATGAATATCGGCTATAA
The DNA here is from genome assembly GCA_964406195.1 of uncultured Alkaliphilus sp. Classification (GTDB taxonomy): domain Bacteria; phylum Bacillota; class Clostridia; order Peptostreptococcales; family Natronincolaceae; genus JAAZJW01. The sequence continues at coordinate 19,308 of CAYOQX010000006.1, forward strand.
TCGGTATATTCGTCTGTTTTTTTATTTTGCTTATAGATCTTGCAGCTTCCATGTTAGGTACAGCAATTCTGACCATATCACATCCTGCATTTTCCAAGTTTTTAATCTCCTCTACCGTATCGATAGTGTCCACAGGATTTGTGGTAGTCATAGACTGAACCGTGATAGGATTGTTTCCACCTACATGCACATTTCCACATTTAACAACCTTGGTTTTTCTTTTCATTTGTTCACCTTCTATAATTACATATATTCTAACGTTATCCTTATTTGAGTTAACCAAAAAAACTTAGTATATCCTTGTAGGTTATAAACAACATCAGTGATATTAATATGCCAAATCCTATCAGATGTATTATGCCTTCCTTTTCCGGATCCACAGGTTTACCCCTTAAAATTTCTACCAACAAAAATATAATCCTGCTTCCGTCTAATGCAGGTATTGGTAGCAAATTGATTAGTCCCAAGTTCACGCTTAAAACAGCAGTTAGGTTTGCCACCTCCAGCCATCCGGATTTTGCCACCTGGCCCACAAGGTTTATAATCCCTACAGGTCCCATAACTTCTCCGGTAACATTAGATTTTCTGGTAAACAGTCCTCCCAGAAAAACCAATATATCAGATGTGATAGCCTTTATAATTATAAATCCGTTTTTAACAGATGAAATCACAGACCTTTCCATAGCGGTAACAATGCCTATTGTCGCTCGATTAGCATCTGCATCCATGGTTGGTTTCACAGTCTTTTTTATTTTGTCGCCATTCCTTATGATAGCAATATCTATATCGTTCTCCCCCGAATCGCTGATCGTGTCTATAATATCCTGCCAAGTATTCATTTTTTCTCCGTCAATAGAATCAATAGTGTCCCCACTTTGTATTCCTATATGCTGCGCAGGGGACCGGGGTACAACCTCACCTATTTTCGTGGTTGGTGTTCCTACAAAATAAAAAATAATCGAAAATAAACCTACAGCCAATACAAAATTCATAAATGGACCTGCAAAAATAACAGCAATACGAGCCAAAACCGGTTTGTTGTTAAAACCCCTGGGATTATCAGATTTTTCATCTTCACCTTCCATCCTTACATATCCGCCCAATGGCAATGCACGAACCGAATACATGGTTTCACCTTTTTTTGTTTGCAGTAATTTGGGACCCATACCTATAGAAAATTCATGAATCATAATACCTGCTAATTTTGCAATTATAAAATGACCAAGTTCATGAATTAACACTAATAATCCGAAAACAATAATTGCCACAAATATGGTAGTCATAACAGCACCTTCCTATTTTATTTTGCTTTTAACCCATTTTCTGACCCATCTATCTATCTCCAATATCTCGTCTATAGATTTATATTGGAAAGGTTTATGCGCTATCATTGCCTTTTCTATAAACTTGGGAATATCATAAAACCCGATTTTGTTTTTTAGAAAATATCCGACCAGTATCTCGTTTGCCCCGTTCAATACACACGGCATTGTCTTTCCTATCTTTAAAGCCTCATATGCCAGAGATAGACATGGGAATTTTTCAATATCGGGCGGCATAAATGTTAACTGTCCTAAACTGTTAAAATCGAGCCTTTCTATGCTACTATTTAACCGTTCCGGATAGGATAATGCATATTGTATCGGTGCTCTCATATCAGGAGTTCCCATTTGGCTAATAATTGAATTGTCCCTATATTCTACCATGGAATGGATAATACTCTGAGGGTGAACCACCACATTTATTCTTTCCAACTCTATATTAAATAACCACCTTGCCTCCACTACTTCTAATCCCTTATTCATAAGGGTTGATGAATCTATAGTTATTTTTCTACCCATATCCCATGTCGGATGCTTTAACGCATCCTTTGCTTTGACCTTTTCTATTTCATCCTTGGCCCAACCCCTAAAAGAACCCCCCGAAGCCGTTAAAATAATTCTGGATACATCTTCTATATCTTCACCTTGTAAACATTGAAATATAGCGGAATGTTCACTATCTACAGGAATTATTTCAACACCATGTTTTTTGGCCTCCTTCATCACCAGTTCACCGGCCACAACTAATGTTTCCTTATTAGCCAGGGCTATAGTTTTTTTGCATCTAATAGCCTTGAGTGTAGGGATCAATCCTATGCTTCCCACTACGGATGTTAATATTATATCTGAAGACTCTAACGTTGCAACTTCAATCAAACCTTTCATGCCTGAAACTACTTTTGTTTTTTTACCTATCCTATTGGATAAAATTTCTGCCTTTTCCTTTTCAAAAACTGCTACAATCTCAGGATTGAACTCCTCTATTTGACATTCAAGTTTATCAATATTTCTTAGTGCTGCCAACCCAACTATTTCAAATTTTTCCCTATGCGTTCTAACAACATCTAAAGTTTGGGTTCCAACAGATCCGGTAGAACCTAATATACTAATTTTTTTCAAGCTATCACCTCATGTTGTAGATAGAGACAATAAATTTATTTGTTTATCATCTATTGATTAGTAATACTAACACATAATATACAATCGGGGCTGTAAATAGTACACTGTCAAAGCGATCTAAAATCCCCCCATGCCCGGGTATTATATTTCCGAAATCCTTAACATTAACATGTCTTTTAACCAAAGAAGCACTCAGGTCCCCTATCTGGGCTACTATACTGCCTATACCGCCGGTAAGTGCAATAATAAACATATGGTCTTTTAAAAATATATACCCGAAAATCAGAGAAGTAATTATGCTCCCTAAAATACCGCCTATCGCTCCTTCAACAGTTTTTTTGGGACTGATAGACGGGCATAATTTTCTCTTTCCAAAAAAATAGCCAGAAAAATATGCAAATGTATCAGTGCCCCAAGCAGTAATAAATACAAGCCATATAACAATATTATTTGGTTGTTTATCAATAAGTAAAATATGACTTAACAAAATAGGTATATATGCCAGGCTATATAATGTAATGCTGACATCTACAAAGCTATATTTATTATGTATCAATTTTATACTATTTAGAACAATTATTAACACAAAAAACAGCATAGAGATATAAACAAACCCGGGCGTAAATTGTATCAAAGTCAATATAGCAATCGCCCCTATATATCCTATTGTTTTTATAGGTGCAAATTTATGTTTACACGCATAGTAAAATTCCCGTAGTCCGATTAAGGATATAACCAAAATTGTAACAAATAATGGTATCCCGCCAACAGTAATTAAAATTAATAAAAATGGTAACCCGATAATTGCAGAAATAATTCTTTTGAGCACTCAATCACTCCTATATCCCGCCAAATCTTCTTTTACGATTTTGATAATCCAGTATAGCATCGAGCAAGTGTTCTCCTTTAAAATCCGGCCAATATACATCCGTAAACCAAAATTCCGAATACGCACATTGCCATAATAAAAAATTGCTCAACCTAATCTCTCCGCTTGTTCTTATTAATAAATCGGGGTCAGGCATATTTGCAGTGTAAAGTAGGGATTCCACCAAAGTTTCATCTATTTCCCCTGCTTTAATCTCACCGATTTTGATTTTTTTACCGATTTTTTTAACAACATTGACTATTTCCGCCCGACCACCATAATTCAAGGCTATGTTTACGCGAATGCCATTATTGAATTTTGTTTTAGCCACAGCCTTATCTATTTCCATAACTGCTTCACTCGGTAATTGCGTTATATCACCTATTGTTTGGATCTTTACATTGTTGTAATGTAATTCTTCTATCTCCTTTCTAAGATATTCAACTAAGAGCTTCATCAACATAGATACCTCGGAATCAGGCCTTTTCCAATTTTCTGTAGAAAAAGCGTATAAGGTCAAGTACTTTATCCCAATATTGGAAGCAGTTTTTATTACATTTCTCAGTGCTTCTACTCCTGCCCTATGCCCCATGTTTCTCGGCAACATACGTTTCCTGGCCCATCTGCCATTGCCGTCCATAATAATCGCTATATGCTCTGGAAGGGATTCCATATCAATATTGGAAGGTACTTTAATTTTTTCGGAATTACTCCATAAGCCTTTGAACATCATTTCCTCCTCGTTCATTTTTAAAACCCCCATGTTGGGAGTCTAAAAAGGGGTCTAAAAATATGCTATTACCAATTGTAGCATATTGTTCTTATGTATTTTCTGTCTTACTACCCTTGCTTTGCCGGTTTTTATATTTTTATTACCAAAAGTTTCTTTTATTATTATTCCAAAATTATGTTTTCTTAATATATGTAAGGCCTCCTCGAGTTCATGCCCGACAACATCCGGCATTTTATACCTCCATAATTTCTTCTTCTTTTTTTTCAACCATTTTATCTATAGTATCTACAAATTTGTCTGTTATTTTCTGTACTTCCTCAAGTGCAACCCTCAACTCATCTTCCGTAAGTTCACTGTTTTTTTCCATTTCTTTCAGCTCGGTATTTGCACTGCGTCTTTCATTTCTTATAACTACTTTACTTTCTTCCGCTGTTTTTCTGACCACTCTCGTAAGTTCTTTCCTTCTTTCTTCTGTTAATTGCGGAATTGCAATTCTAATAACCTTTCCATCGTTAGACGGGTTGACTCCTAAATCTGATTTTAAAATTGCCCTTTCTATATCATCTATCGCCGATTGATCATAAGGTTGGATTAAAATAGTTCTTGGTTCCGGGGCCGTTATAGAAGCTATTTGATTAATAGGGGTAGATGTTCCATAGTAGTCAGCAGAAATCCTATCCAACATTGCAGGATTTGCACGTCCGGCCCTAATGCTTGCAAGATCCCCTTTAAGTGATTCAATTGTTTTGTTCATGTTTTTTTCTGAATTTATATGTACTTCTAACCTCATCCTATCTCCTCCCATTGTAATATCGATTAAATATTCAAATTACCCGTGCCTATATCAACCGTAAATATATGTTCCTATTTGTTCTCCACATATAGCTTTCTTGATGTTTTTGGCATTGTCTAAGTCAAAAATTTTAATCGGTATTGCATTGTCCATACATAAGGATGTTGCAGTTGAGTCCATTACTTTTAGTCCCCTTTTTAGAACATCAATGTAGGTCAGTTTATCAAATCTTATAGCGGAGCTATCAATAGACGGATCCGCAGAATACACCCCATCAACATTTTTAGCTAACAGTATAACCTCGGCCTCGATTTCAGCCGCCCGCAGTGCTGCGGCTGTATCAGTAGTAAAATAAGGGTTGCCCGTACCTGCAGCGAATATGACTACGCGGTCTTTTTCGAGATGCCTGATGGCCCTTCTTCTGATGTACGGCTCTGCTATCTGCCGCATTTCTATTGCACTTTGAACTCTTGTAACCACGTCTAAATTTTCTAAAGCATCTTGCAAGGCCAGAGCATTTATAACAGTTGCCATCATTCCCATATGGTCAGCAGTAGCCCTGTCCATACCCTTCCCGGTTCTGCCTCTCCAATAATTTCCGCCCCCAACCACTATGGCTACCTGAACCCCCATACCCACAACATCTTTGATTTGGGAAGCAATATTAGTAAGTATACCGGAGTCTAAACCAAATCCTTTTTTTCCCGCCAGGGCCTCTCCGCTTAATTTTAACAATACCCTCTTGTATTGAGATTGCATTGTACCGAATCCTCCTCCACGTAATACTAATAATATTCGCCAGCTATTATAAAAAACCCTTTTTATATAGGGAAAATAGCTTAAAAGAGAACATTGCAATGTTCTCTTTTAACATATGATATGATTAATTATCACCTGTTTGTTTAGCAACTTCTTCTGCAAAATCTTCTTCTTTTTTCTCGATTCCTTCCCCAACCTCATATCTTGTAAATCTTCTGATAGAAATATTTTCACCTATTTTAGAAATCAATCCGGTCAGTAAATCACCTACCGTGACATCAGAATCTTTAACAAATGGCTGTTCCAGTAAACATACTTCCTCGAAAAACTTGTTTATTCTTCCTTCAACTATTTTTTCCGCTATTTTTTCAGGTTTACCTTCATTCAGTGCCTGTCTTCTCAAGATTCCTTTTTCTTTTTCAATAATCTCATCTTCTATGTCTTCCCTGCTTACATATTGTGGGTTCATAGCCGCAATTTGCAAGGCAACATCCCTCACAAACTCCTTGAATTCCTGATTCTTCGCAACAAAATCAGTTTCGGAGTTTACTTCAACCAAAACTCCGATTCTCCCTCTATGTATATATGCTTCTATCAAACCTTCAGCGGCTACTTTTCCCGCCCTTTTAGCAACGGCAGCTAAACCTTCCTCTCTTAAGACCTCAACTGCTTTATCTATGTCACCTTCTGTTTCTACCAATGCTTTTTTACAATCCATCATACCAGCACCCGTTTTTTCTCTTAATTCCTTGACCATTACTGCGGTTATACCCATGTTAACTCCTCCTAGCATATTATTAAAGGTAAGGAGCAAAGGAAAATCCCTTATACCCTTACCTTTATATCCTGATTTATTCTTCGGTTTGGATTCCCTGTTTACCCTCCAATACAGCATCCGCCATGGTTGCAGTAAGCAATTTTACTGCACGTATAGCGTCATCATTGCCCGGAATTATATAATCAACCTCATCCGGATCACAATTTGTATCTACTATCGAGATAATTGGTATACCCAAAGCACGTGCTTCCTGAATAGCAATTCTCTCTTTCCTCGGATCCACTATAAATATAACATCCGGCATCTCGGTCATATCTTTAATACCACCCAGAAATTTCTCCAGCCTTTCTTGTTCATGACGGAGTTTGATGACCTCCTTTTTGGGCAGAAGATCGAATGTTCCGTCCTCCTCCATAGCTCCCAGTTCATGGAGACGTTTTATTCTATTTTTGATAGTCTTGAAATTAGTCAACAACCCACCCAGCCATCTTTGGTTAATATAAAACATTCCACACCTTTTTGCTTCTTCTTCTATTGCTTCTTGAGCTTGTTTTTTGGTTCCTACAAACAGGGCTGATCCGCCTT
>CAYOQX010000007.1:0-327 GCA_964406195.1 uncultured Alkaliphilus sp.
TCCAGAATACTGTCCTCATCAGGTTCATGTTCATCCTTGGCTATACCGGCGAACGCACCTAAATATATATAAACCAATCCCTTTCCACCGGAATCAACAACCCCTGCATCTTTTAACACTTTAAGCATTTCCGGTGTCCTACTAAGGGACCTTTCGGATTCTTTAATAACCTTTTCCATAAAAGTTATTATATTTCTTTCAGTATTTGCAATTGTTAATGCTTTCTCCGCACTTTCCCTGGCAACTGTTAAGATGGTGCCCTCTACAGGTTTCATAACTGCTTTATATGCAACATCGGAAGCAGTAACAAGGGCATTAGCCAATCCC
>CAYOQX010000007.1:337-25761 GCA_964406195.1 uncultured Alkaliphilus sp.
CGGTGTTAATTTTTTCCCTGCCTTCGATTCCCTGTGCAAATCCCCTGAAAAGTTGAGACAAAATTACTCCGGAGTTACCCCTAGCACCCATCAAAGATCCGTTGGCGGCAGCATTGGAAACACTTTCCAATGTGTTGTTTTTTATAGCTTTTATCTCCCTGACCGCAGCTTGCATAGTTAACAACATATTTGTTCCGGTATCCCCATCAGGAACAGGAAATACGTTTAAAGAGTCTACTATGTCCTTATTTTTTTCTAAAGATTGTGCAGCCGATAATATCATTTTTTTCAATAATGGCCCATCAATATATTCGATCTCCAATACCAGTACCTCCTCAGACTACTTTTGAACCCTGACACCTTGAACATTAATGTTGACCTTTTTAACATTCATTCCTGTCAAGTGTTCTATATTATATTTTACTTTTTCTATAATGTTGTTCGCTACCACAGATATGCGGGTACCAAATTCCACAATTACAAATATATCAATTGTTATCTCATTATCTTCAATATGTACCTTGACACCCCTTCCGGAATGTTCTCTTTTAAGTAGCTCTACAAGCCCTCCTGCTGCAGATTTGGCTGCCATGCCTACCACTCCATAGCACTCCATGGTTGAAACACCTGCAATAGATGTTAAAACATAATCATCGATTATGATTGTACCCAGATTATTAATTAATTTGCCCGGCATTAAAAAACCTCCCCGATTGTTTTTTCTTGGCTATATTTATTCTCTATTATGTTATAATATAATCTCTAATAACAATTATATACAATATGATATAATATTGTATATGATTATCAAAGATAGTTCAATAGCAGGTAACAACCATTGTACCCCGTCAAAATTTTATGGTAATTGTAGTGGTTGCGGTACATTGTATGTTTTTTACCGGATATTGACTTGATGTTGAATAAATATATTATATATGGTAATATTATTATGTTTTAGAAGATGAATCATGCTAAAAGGAGGTGCCCGTAATGGCAAGAGTATGTGAAGTCTGTAACAAAGGCAGGATCTCAGGCAGTAAAATCAGTCGTTCAAACCGTCACAGTAAGAGAACCTGGGAACCTAATCTCAAAAGGGTCAGGGCTTTGGTAAATGGTACAGTAAAGAGAATTAATGTATGTACAAGATGCCTGCGTTCCGGCAAGGTTAAGAGGGCCCTATAACTTTATATAAAAAAGCCCCCATCTAATTGGCGGCTTTTTATATTTAGTTTATTTTACATAACAATAGCCCTATCGTAATAAACAAACCGGCTATTAGGAGGAACCATATCTGCAACGGAATGATATATAAAAACATCACTATTCCTACCATTGTAGTTATAAGTCCAAGCAATTTTAATAAGGAACATCTCCTTCTGAACATATATTTATACCTACCTTGTAAAATATTATACTACTATATTATTCATAAACAATAGAAAATGTCACAGAATTCTTAATTAAATATTTCCAAGGTGATGGAAAATCTTAACAACCAGTAATATTCCATCCCTCACCGAAATGACAACTTCTTTCGATATTGACCTATTGCTAATTCCCAAAGAACTGCCCATTTTAATATTATAATTATTTAAAGGGTACTCTAATCCCTCCAGTGTAACCCCTTTTGCATCCCCACCTATAGGTATAATGGAAATAGTCTGTCCTATTTGGCACTTCATTTTCAAAACATCGCTTGTTATAGTAATATAATTTATCTCATCAATAACGGCAGCACTAACACCCAGCTTGTGTGTTTTATATAATAACATTAGATTGCTTAGACTATGGTCCCCACGTGAACCCAGGGCACCTGTAATGAGAATTTTGTCAGGTTTTTGTTTTAAAGCAAATTCTACAGCCAATTCTGTGTCAGTCATGTCCTTATTTGTTGGAAACCGTTGGGCTGTAATGTTGTTTTTTCTTACCCATTCCAAGGTTTCCTCATTGATAGAGTCAAAATCACCTACCAACAAATCAGGATAAATATTTAAATCCATTAGATATTCAATCGCACCATCTGCACAAATAATATAATCACTGTCCGCGATTATAGACTGTAAAAAATTTGTGTTTTTAATTTCACCGTTTGTTACTATTGTTATCTGCATATCACCTTCATCCCTAATCTATTATAAAATTGTTTTAAATTGCTTAACTGTACTTTTGATATGCTTACTGTCAAATATGGCGGAACCTGCAACAATTATATCCGCACCTGCTTCTATAACCGTTTTGACATTATCCAATTTAATCCCACCGTCCACCTGAATATCAACATCAAGCCCTCTGTCATCTATCATTTTTCTTAACGCCTTTATTTTAGGTAAAGTGGATTTTATAAGGCTCTGCCCTCCGAAACCCGGATTAACAGTCATCAAAAGTACCATATCTAAATCCTCCAATATATATTCGAGTTGCCCTAATGATGTTGCCGGATTTAATGCAACAGCTGATTTTATATTATGGTCCTTTATAAGCTGTATAGTTCTATGCAAATGAGGACAGGCCTCGCTATGGACAGTTATAATATGAGCACCCGCCTCTGCAAACTGTGGAATATATCTGTCTGGGTTTTCTATCATCAAATGAACATCAAAAATAAGTTCAGTTTTTCCTTTCAGGCTCTCTATTACAAGAGGGCCCATCGTGATATTAGGCACAAAATGTCCGTCCATTACATCAATATGAAGCATATTACACCCTGCTTCTTCCAGTGTTTCTATATCTCTCAGTAAATTTGAAAAATCTGCAGACAATATTGATGCAGCTAATTTCATTGTTTTAATACCTCCTACTTTTTCTGATTTCATTAATTAGCTGGATGTAACTATTATGTCTCTGTTGCGAGATTGCTTCCTGCTTTATAGCATCCTTGATACCACAACCGGGTTCATTTATATGCATACAAGAATTAAACTTGCAAGAATCTATGTAAGATATAAACTCCGGGAAATAATAATGCAGGTCTTCTTCATTTATAGATCCAATTGCCAGAGAGCTAAAACCCGGTGTATCTACAACCCAACTATCTTCTTCAACACTTATGAGTTCTACATGTCTCGTAATATGTCTTCCTCTCCCGGTTCCGGGACTTACTTTTCCTGTCTTTAACTGTAGGTTTGGATAAGCACAATTCAAAAGTGTGGACTTGCCAACACCTGAAGGTCCCGCAAACACTGTAGTTTTGCCCATAAGTTCTTTCTTTAAATTTTCTATCCCTATTTTTTGTTTGCCACTGGTTAGTATTACTCTATAACCTATTGATTTATATGTACCGACGATTTCATCATATTCAGCTTCCTTTAGTAAGTCGGTTTTGTTAAAGCAGATAACTATTTTCAATTTCTGGCTCTCGGCCAAAACCAGAAATCTATCTAAAAGAAAAGAATGGGGCTCAGGCCGGGTTACTGCAAACACAACTACAGCCTGGTCTACATTGGAAACAGGGGGCCTTGTTAATTCATTGCGCCTAGCATCTATTTTTTCTATGACACCTTTTTTATTTGCTTTATCTAAAACACTTATTTCAACACGGTCCCCAACAACGGGAACGATTTTTTTCTTTCTAAAAATCCCCCTGGGTTTACATTCGAATATATCTCCTTTTACATCAACATAATAGAAACCGCCTATTCCTTTTACCAACCTGCCCCTATACATTAAATACCTCCTTAAAAATCAATTTCCCTTGTCTCTAACAATTCTTTATTGACATATACAGCATACTTTTGCTTACCTGTTCCTGTTACGGATATGTTGATAACCTTGTCTTCATTTTTGTCTAAATCATGTTTACCGCTATAAACAGTTTTGGTTTTACCCTCATCTATTTGTTCAACTATAACATCAACCTTGCCGCTGTACCTGCTTAGGTCTATTTTAAATGTTTTTTCCGACGGTTCGGGTAAATCAGGTTGTTCATCCTCATCTCCGTTTTCATTATTTTCATCGGGGTCCTCTGTTTGATCCGGTGCATCGCTACCTTTACTGATAATTAAATTGATAGCAGTCCCCACATTAACATTTTCATTCGGTGAGACGCTCTGTTCGATAACATATCCTTTTACATATACGTCATTAGATCTTTCTGTAACGGTACCTACCTTAAGCCTGTTTTGTGCAATTAGATTTCTGGCCTCTTCCAAGGTTCTTCCCACTAACTTAGGTACTGCCACGGTTTCCGGTTCCAGACCCTTGCTTACAACATAGTTGACCTTAGTACCTTGTGGTACCTTTTTGCCACCTGCAGGGTCCTGACTAATAATAATTCCTACAGGTAACTCGCTGAAATCCTTCCTGACTGTTCCTATTTTCAAACCTTCTCTCCTTAATAGTTCCTCAGCATCTGTTGTGTTCTCATAAACTAGATCCGGAACCACAGCTAATTTGCTTCCTTCACTGACTGTTACCTTAACTATGGTATTTTTCCTTACTACCATTCCCTCTTTGATGTCCTGTTTAATTATTTGGTCTTTTGGAACAACATCATCGTTGACTAAGGTTACACCCAATCGAAGACCTTTTTCCTCAGCCTCCAGTTCGGCATCCTTAATATCCAAACCTACAAAGTTTGGGACTTCCACATCTTCTACACTAAAGAAATCAGCCAGATAAAGAACCCCGAATGCAAACAATAAAGCAGCTATTAAGGCAGCAACAATGGCGGATCCTATCAGAAATTTACGTTTTTTGTTTGTTTTAGGCAGTTTCTCATCGGCACCCAGATCATCTTTACCGTCCTTATCACTGTTTTTGTTATTCTCACCATTTTGACTGCCAACTGATTCTTTTATTTTTTCAACAGCTTCCGATGGAATAACTTGTGTTGGGGAATCTTCTATCTCAAGGGTGTTGTCTATATCACCCAAATCAACATTGCTCCTTACTTTATATAAATCTTCTATTAAATCCGCAGCACTATCATACCTAACGGATTTTTCTTTTTGTATGAGTTTCATGATTATGGATTCCAGATCCTTTGAAATGGAAGGATTATACTTAGAAGGCAACTCGGGTTTTTCCTGAATATGCTTTAATGCGACTGTAACCGGTGCGTCACCTTCAAACGGTAATCTACCTGTAATCATTTCATACATAACAATGCCCAAAGAATATAAATCCGATTTTTCGTCAGTGTAACCCCCCCTGGCCTGTTCGGTTTAATATCTCGGTGAATAATATGATTAGAATGAGCATGTTTTAGAGCTAATGCTATTTGCCGTGCAAATTCCAATGTTTCATCTGCGGAGAGTTTCCCCTTTTCTCTAATTAATTGTTTCAGGGTTTTACCTTTCACATATTCCATAACAATGTAGTAAATATTGTCCTCTTCCCCTACATCATATATATTAACTATATTAGGATGGGACAGACTGGCGGCGGCCTGGGATTCTTTTCTAAATTTATTTAACAAATCTTTGTCATTGATAAATTCCGTCCTCAGCACCTTTATCGCAACATAACGGTTTAATAACTGGCACTTGGCCTTATATACTAATGCCATCCCGCCTCCACCTATTTTTTCAACAATTTCATATCTTTTGCCTAATATCTTGCCGATCATACACTCACCTACTTTCTATATTTTGTTCATTATTATTTTTTGCAACCAACACGGTAATATTGTCATATCCACCCCTTTTATTTGCTACGGATATCAACTTTTCACATGCTTCATTACTGTCTTTGATTCCGGATACAATCTCTTCAATCTCGTATTTATCCACGAAATTACTCAAACCGTCAGTACATAAAATTAGTATATCTAAAGATGAAAAATCAGTTGTGAAAATATCAACCTTAATATTTTTGTCCATCCCCAGAGCCCTTGTTATAATATTTTTCCAGGGATATTTCGTTGCCTGGGTCTCAGTGATTTTACCGCTTCTAACCAGCTCCGCAACCAAAGAATGGTCCAAGGTTATTTGTTGTATTCCGTCATCTCTTATAATATAGGCCCTGCTATCCCCCACATGGCCTATATAGAGAGTAGAATTGATTTTTAAGGCCAATGTAGTAGTTGTACCCATACCGTTGCAAGATAAGTTTTCCTCAGCATGTGTATAGATACTTTTATTTGCCCTGTTAAATGCCTCATATATAATTCCTTTAATTAATTGTTCTTCCATGTCAATAGAAATATGTTCAGCAATATGGCCTTTGATACTGTCAATAGCAAGAAAACTGGCAATTTCCCCTGCGTTATGTCCCCCCAGACCATCGGCTACAATAAATAAATTATAGTCCTTTTCCAGAACACAGTAGTTATCCTCATTTATGTCCCTGACTTTACCAACATGTGACATAGCCCCTATATTCATCCTCTCCCCTCCCTCATGCAATATATTTAGAAATGCTTTTATATAAAATAAATTTTTATCATTTATTTTATTTTAATCATTTTTATTGTTTTTGTAAATATTTTTTTCGGAGTTGTCCGCAGGCTGCGTCAATATCAGCACCCAGTTCCCTTCTTATTGTAGAATCTATCCCTGATTCTTGTAAAATTTGTCGAAACTCCTTGATATCTTCTATATCCGGTTTTTGGTATCCTCTTTCTTCTACGGTATTTACAGGTATTAAGTTTACATAACAAAGCATACCTTCTAATAAATCGGACAATTCCTCTGCATGAACATTTCCATCATTAATACCTTTGATTAAAACATATTCAAAACTTATTCTCCGTCCGGTTTTGTCAATATAGTACTCACAACTTTCTATCAATTCTTTGATAGAGTATCTTCTAGCTACAGGCATTATTTGTTTTCTCAGTTTATCATTAGGTGCATGGAGAGATACTGCCAGATTAACAGGTATCTGAAGGTCCGCCAATGCTTTAATTTGCGGCACCAAACCTGAGGTTGAAACCGTAATACGTCTACTTCCTATATTCAATCCCTTATTACTGTTTACTATCTTGATAAATTTTACAGTTTCATCAAAATTATTTAATGGTTCCCCAATTCCCATTAATACTATGTTGGAAATCTCTTCCTCCATATCTTTTTGCATGGTCAGTATCTGGTCTACCATTTCCCCCGCACTCAGGTTCCTGGTTAAACCCTTCAATGTGGACGCACAAAAAGTGCAACCCATAGCACAACCGACCTGCGTGGAAATACAGGCCGCTAATCCATAGTGATACCTCATTATTACACCTTCTATTATATTAGAATCATCCAACAATAATAGGTATTTTGTCGTATCATCTATATCGGAAACCAGTTTTTCCTTAATCTTTATATTCGTGATGTAAGCATGATTTTTTAACTGCTCACGCAGAGGTTTTGATAGGTTTGTCATTTGATCAAAATCCTTGATACCTTTATTAACCCATTCAAATATTTGTTCACCTCTGAATTTCCTCTCGCCCATTTCAACCAAAAATTCTTCGGTTTCCGCGAGGGTTAGACCTAATAGATCTTTTTTCTTCATAATTAACCTCCCGAGTTTCCTATCCGCTTTATTTTTGAAATAAAAAATCCATCTGCATTATGTAGGTTAGGATAAAATTGAATCATATTTTCAGTATGCTCTCCGGGAATGATGTTTTTATATTTATCATTGATATTAACCAAAACGTAATCCCTATTACAGTTCAAAAATTTTTGCACAATTTCCTCGTTTTCTTTGGGATTTATAGTACAGGTACTGTATACCAACTCCCCGCCTGGTTTTATATATTTTGATGCATTTTTAAGTATATCATACTGTATAGCCATAATGGACTCTATATCCTTTGGTTGTCTTCTGTATTTTATTTCAGGCCTTCTGCGAATAATACCAAATCCCGAACAAGGTGCATCAACCAGTACTCTGTCAGCCTTGCTTAACAGCTTCCTGTCCAAGTCCCTTCCATCAAAGTTCTCTGTTTTGATTATTGTTACACCTAACCTCTCCGCGTTTTTTTCAACAAGTCCTAATTTATGATCGTAGATGTCTCTGGCTATTACGGTTCCCACGTTATTCATTAACTGTGCTATATGGGTAGCTTTACCTCCCGGTGCACTGCATACATCTATTACCAGGTCCCCCTCCCGGGGATCCAGTATCCTAGCAACAAAAATAGAACTTATATCCTGTATCTGGATATATCCTTTTCTATATGAATCTGATTGTTCTATATTATGCAAACCCTCAATAATAATCGCTTCCCTTACATGTGGGTTCTGTTTTACTATATATCCTTCACCAATAAGAGATTCTATGCAATCATCTATGTTTATTTTAAGCGTATTTATACGTGCATACAAATCGGGTGTGGTGTTATTTGCTTTTAACAACTCCTCTGTGAAGTCCCTGCCAAAATTATTTAAAAATTCTTGGACTAACCACCGGGGATGTGAGTATTTTACAGATAGATACTCAACAACATCCTTGTCCGATTTCGGCAATTTGATATTTGCCTTGTTTCTCTGGATATTTCTTAAGACTCCGTTTATGAATCCTGTTGTTTTTCTACAATATTGCTTCGACAAATTTACGGTTTCATTCACTGCGGCAAATTCAGGTATCTTATCCATAAAAAACAATTGGTATATTCCGAGCCTCAATAAGTTTAATGTATAAGGGTTCATTTTCTTTATTTTGTATTTTGAAAATTGTGTTATTATATGGTCTATATAAATCTGATTTTCTAGAACACCGTAGACAAGACTTGTAACCAGGTTTTTATCTAATTGTTTATAGGGTTTGTTCCGTAACTCCTTGTTTAGGGCTATGTTCGAGAAGGCACCTTTTTCATTTATTTCATATAGCACCAATAATGCCCCTTCCCTTGCGTTCATCCATTTTCCTCCTTTTGCGGTTATAACTGTATAGTCATTCTATTTATTATGCGCTTTCCTTTATGTCTTTGGTCTATTATAACAATTATAACGATATGTTATAATTTATAAGAAAATAAAAAGGCGTGTTATCCACGCCCTTAGTCCCTTCTTTGGCCTCCTCCTCTTATTAAAAGCAGCCTTATTAATTGTGATACTGCAGTAGCCATAGCCGCCACATAGGTAAGTGCTGCTGCATTTAACACCTTTTTGGAATGTCTATGTTCTTCTCTTATAATGAATCCGCCTTCATCTAATAGTCTCAAAGCCCTGCTGCTTGCGTTAAACTCGACAGGCAGCGTAATAACCTGAAACAATACAGCTGAGGCAAATAATAGTATACCCAAATCCAACAAAGACGGTACTGACATTATAAGACCGAGCATAATAAAAATCCAAGCTGCACTTGAGCCGAAACTGGCTACAGGAAAAATAGCGTTTCTAAAACTCAGAGGGATATATCCAACAGCATGTTGAATTGCATGGCCGGTTTCATGTGCAGCAACACTGATGGATGCTATAGAATGTCCATGATATACATCATTCGACAGGCGAACCACTCTTTTTCTCGGATCATAATGATCGCCAAGCCGGGCTCCTGCCAATTCAATGGGAACATCTCTCATTCCGTTATTGTCCAATATATACCTGGCTACCTCATAACCTGTATATCCCTTTCTACTGCCTACCCTTAAATATCTTGCAAAGGTTGACCTAACCCTTGCTTGGGCGTACATGGTAAGTATAATGGACGGAATCAATAAAATCATGGTCGGATCGAAATATCCAAATCCAAATGGCATATTATCACTCCTTATATGATATCTTCAGATAATTTTATAAATCATCGGGTTGTTTTCTATGTTCTGTTTGCAAAACCTAAAAAATGTCCTATCGCGGACCTGACTTCATCTACATTAACCGATGTGTTTACACACGGGCCCTCGGGACGTTTGTTTACTATTGCGATAACCGGCAGATTTCTTACATCATATAGCCCACTTATCAGGTCCCTCTCACAGGCAATAGCTACAATGGCCTTGGGCCTCAAGTCTTTAACTACCTTGCGTGCCAAGGTTCCTCCTGTTACCACCCTGATGTTAGTCCCAAACTCTTCTTTTAGTCTGATTAAATCATCTACCTTGCATTTACCACAATGTCTACAGTTTTCAATATTTGTAGTAATCCTATGCGGACAGGATGATTTTTGAATACAATGTGGAATCAAAATCAGTATATTACAGCCCTCCATATTATATTCGTTTACAAGCACCGATTTATTATTTAATTTTATAAAAATATTTCTTATAAATTTTTTATCATATTTTAGCAGCTTACCTAAAAAGAGCATCCCCGGGTATATTATTACGAGGGATAACTTTGATAATCCTGCGGGAATCCAGGTTACAGGGTGTCCATGCCATAAAAGCACAACGATAAATGTAGTACCTAACAATATGAACCCTACACCAAACAGTGCTGTAGTTGTAATAACAAGTAGTAACCTAAAGATATATTCGCTTTGTATACCAACAATTGTTATTAAACAAATAATAAAAAACACCACTAGGACAAACATTAACAATAAAATAAAAACAGTTTTCTTATAGATATCATCCGACTCTTGTATATTTTCAATTTCCATATTATTCACCCAATATTTTATTTGTTTCAATATTATTCCCTACCAGGTATTGATCTACACCCATCCTCCTTCTGCCACTAAATTGCAACTCCTTTATAGACAACATATCTCTTCCCGTAGCAACTAATATATGATCTGTTTTGACCTCTAAAATTTTTCCGGGCATAGGATCCCCACTACCGTGAACTACATCACATTTCCATATTTTCATGATATCCCCATTATATGTTGTATAAGATGTAGGCCATGGAATTGTTCCTCTAATCAAGTTCTTTATTTCCTCGGCAGACCTGCTCCAATCTATTTTACCGAGTTCCTTATCCAGCATTGGTGCATATGACGCTTCTTCATTATTTTGTGGAACCGGTTGTATTTCACCTGATTTCATCAAACCTATCGTTTTGTCCAAAACAACAGCACCCAAGTTCATCAGACGATCATGAAGTTCTCCGGCTGTTTCATCCTCACCTATTTTAATTTCTTCTTTCAACAATATATCACCGGTATCTATCCCCGTGTTCATGTATATCGTTGTAATGCCGGTCTTTTTTTCTCCATTAATAATTACCCAGTTAATAGGTCCGGCTCCACGATATTTTGGCAATAAGGAGGCATGGACATTAACACAGCCATATCTTGGAATTTGTAAAATTTCCTCGGGTAAAATTTGTCCATAAGCTACAACCACAATAATATCAGGATCTAATTTTTCTATAGTTTTAATCACTTCCGTATCCTTTAAAGTGTTCGGTTGAAATACAGGGATATTATATTTTAATGCTTTCTTTTTTACCGGGGTCATGTTTATTTTTTGTCCCCTGCCGCTTGGTCTGTCCGGTTGAGTAAAAACCCCAGTTATTTTATGTTCACTATTGACCAAAGTTTCCAGACAGGGAACAGCAAACTGTGGGGTTCCCATATAAACTATTTTCACAAAATCACCACTATCCTTTTGTAGTTTTATCATTTATCCTTTTTAAATTTTATCTTTTTTAATCCTATTCCCTTTAATTGTATCCTTCTCAATTCTGTCTGTAATCAATATACCGTCCAGATGATCTACTTCATGACAAAACGCCCTAGCTAAAAGTTCTTTACCCTCAATAACAACCTCCTTACCTTCACGATTTAAGCCCTTGACCTTAACTACATTTGGTCTTGTAATTTCTCCCGTAATACCGGGTAAACTGAGACAACCTTCTTCTCCACATTGACTTCCTTCCTCATGTACTATTTCCGGATTTATTAACTCAATTAAGCCTTCATCATCCCCTACGTCTACAATTATCACCCTTCTTAGAACCCCAACCTGCGGAGCCGCTAATCCCGCCCCTTCCGAGTCATACATTGTTTCCCTCATATCATCTAACAAAGTAATAATTCTGCTGTTAATTTTATCAACTTTTCGCGAAACCTTTCTCAGTATCGGATCGCCCTTTTTACGAATAATTCTGATTGCCATGGTAGTTTCCTCCTAAACTAAATAATAGTGCATGGATTTATATCAATATTGCATAATATATTGTTTGAAATATATTTACCTCTGTTATCTATCAATAAATATTTTACAGCTTTTTTTAACAGTCTAAAGGATACACCGACATCCTTTAATAAAAGCTGGTATCTATAATTGTCCTTTACCTTACTTATTATACTCGGATTAGGCCCTAAAACAATATTATCAAATATTTTGTATCCTTGCGAGTCTAAAATATATTTTATATGATTTGTTATGGAATTAGCTGTGTTTACTACCCGTTTCCTATCTCTACCAATAAAGTTTATTAAAATCAGATTTGAAAAAGGAGGATAGTCAAATTCCTTTCTAATGATCAATTCATTTTCAATAAAATTTTTATAATCATGACTTTTTGAGAATATAATACTATAATGATCCGGTTCGTAGGTTTGTAAAATTACCCTACCTTCCTCCGACCCCCTTCCGGACCTGCCGGCTACCTGGGTGACTAACTGAAAGGTTCTTTCTGCCGCCCTGAAATCCGGCAAGTTTAGAATCAAATCAGCCGAAATAATACCAACAAGAGTAACATTGGGAAAATCCAGACCTTTAGAAATCATTTGGGTACCTATAAGGATGTCCGTTTTTTGTTTTTGAAAATTTTCAAGAATCCTCCCGTGTGAACCTTTTCGACCTGTTGTATCAGTATCCATTCGTGCTACCTTTGCTTTTGGAAAATATGATTTTATCAAATTTTCAATTTTTTGAGTACCTATTCCCAAACATTCAATGCTTTCCTTACCGCAATCGGGACATATAGTCGGAACCTCCCTGATTTGCCCGCAATAATGACACTTTAGCATTGTTCCAACCTCATGAAAGGTCATTGTTATATCACAATGGCTACATTTCTCAACGTATCCGCAGGCCTTACATGTTACAAAGTTTGAATGTCCTCTACGATTCAAAAATAAAATGGTTTGTTTTTTTCTCCTCAAATTCTCATCCATAGCATCTATTAACTCATAACTGAGTACCCCTTTATTTCCCAATTCAAGCTGTTTTGTCATGTTAATTACTTCTATTTCGGGTAGACCCGCATCCACAGCTCGTCTTGTCAGATTAATTAATTGCAATTTATCATTCAGGGCCTTATGATAGCTTTCTATAGATGGTGTTGCAGAGCCCAATACCAATACAGCACCCTCAAGTTGTCTGCGATAATCAGCAATATCAATAGCATGATACCGGGGTGCATGTTCAGATTTATATGTATGTTCATGTTCTTCGTCTATAATAATTATGCCGATATTTTTAAGCGGTGCAAATATAGCAGACCTTGCACCTATTACAATATCAACCTCATTATTTTCGATCCTCCGCCATTCATCATATCTTTCCCCTTTAGATAAACCACTGTGAAGTACGGCTATTCTCTCCCCGAATCTTCCCATAAACCTGGCAACAATCTGATGCGTAAGTGAAATTTCGGGAACCAGTACAATGCCCTGCTTATCCTTTTTTATTACCTTTTCTATTAGTTGCAAGTAAATTTCGGTTTTACCACTCCCGGTGATACCATGTATTAAATAACTGCTATTTATACTATTTTCTATGCAAATACTTATTTTATCTATTGCTATCTGTTGTTCTTTGTTGGGAACAAGCTTTGGATAGTTTACAAAATCTTTGCCCTCGAATGGGTCTCTCTTAACTTCAACATCAATAAATTCTACATATCCTTTTTCATACAAACTATTTAATGGGCTTATACTCGCATCGGCCATGTGTAGCAATTTTTTAACACTGCATCTATCATGTTGCCTTAATATTTCCAAACAAAGTTTTTGCTTCCTTGCACCTTTTAATGAGCCTATAACCTCATCCCAGTCCTCATCCTTTACAACCGGGAATACATGTCTCTCCGTTTTTATATTTACCCTGCTGTCAAACTCGTACTCTATATCAATTATGTTTTTTTCAAGAAGGGTTTTGATGGCGCTGTCAATTTCTTTGTAGTCCACATGTTGGGATAATAAATCCAAATATGCTTTCCCACCTAACTCTTCCAATGCTATGAGTACATTTTTTAATTTTCGTTGGTTAGAAGAAATAAGTTCATCCCAGTTTGTATTTAGCAATATAATTAATTTTCTTTCCATTTTTATGATATCCCTAGGCATTAAACAATGTATGGCATCTATATATTTACATAAATATTTGTTTTTCATCCAAATTACCAACCTTAGTTGGTCTTTAGATAAAATGGGGTTTTTGTCTATAACCGCCAGTATCTTTTTTAATTTTATACCCTTGTTTTTTATATCCTCATTCGGTGATTTGCTTATATTAAATACATACGCCTCCAGCCTTCTGTTTCCTTTGCCAAACGGAACGATTACCCGCATTCCCAAAGCTATTATATTACGCAAATGAGAGGGGACTTCATAATCAAATAGTTTATCCGTATTATAACTGTTATTATTTACAACGACTTGCACTATTTTATTTTTGTATTTATCTTTGTGCGTCAATTTCTCACCTCCTTTATAACCTCGGCAGATTCATATTATATAACTACGAAAATAAAATCTCATTTCAATTGGTCTATTGAAATGAGCTGTCAGTTTTTATATCTACAACTGTAATCAGTATAACCGGGTATATTTTTGTTGAAATTTGGAATTATGCGTTTACAGTATACAAATCATCCAATAAGTTGCACTACTTTATCTAAAATACGATGTGCAATGTCCGTCTTTCCGGATTTCCCTATATCTTCTATATTACCGTTTTTATCTATTATAGTAACAATGTTTGTATCGGTTCCAAAACCGGCACCTTCTTTTGTAATATCATTTGCTATAATAAAATCCAGGTTTTTTTTGGAAACCTTGCCCTTTGCATTTTCAATAACATTATCAGTTTCCGCAGCAAAACCAATTAATATCTTGTTCTCTTTTACTTTTCCGAGTTCATTTAAAATATCAGGGTTTCTGACCAAAGTCAAATTTAAATTTTGTTCACTCTTTTTCGTCTTATGTATCGAGGCGGTTTCAGGTCTATAATCTGCAACCGCGGCGGTTTTAATGACAATGTTGTGGTTTTCGAAATTATCCATTACCGCATTATACATTTCCAGCGCGGTTTCCACTTCTACAAATGTAACTCCTCCGGGTGGGGAAATGTTAGTGGGACCGCTTATAAGGGTTACTTCCGCCCCCCTCGCAAATGCAGCTTCCGCAATAGAATATCCCATTTTACCCGTAGAATAATTGCTGATAAAACGAACAGGGTCTATAGGTTCCCTGGTTGGTCCTGCTGTTATCAAAATTTTCGTATCTTTTAAATCTTTATTCGGTTTAACAGTGTTTATTATAAACTCCGTAATTTCGTTCGTATTAACCAATCTTCCCATACCGGTATCCCCACACGCTAAACGGCCGGGGGCCGGTCCTATAAATTGATAGCCTAACGAGGTCAGTTTTTTTATGTTTTGTTGCACTATTTCATTTTCGTACATTTTTGTATTCATGGCCGGTGCAAAAATGACTTTTGCAGTAGAAGCCATGATTGTTGTCGATAACATGTCATCTGCAATACCATTGGCAACCTTACCGATAATGTTGGCGGTTGCAGGTGCTATTAGTAAAATATGTGCTTTCTGTGCAAGTGAAATATGTTCAATATTCCAATATCTCGGTGTATCAAATATATCTACAATCACAGGATTCCGGCTTAGGGCCCGGAACATACCGGGCTTTACCATTTCAGTTGCAGATTCAGTCATAATAACATCTACATTTGCATTTAATTTAGTGAGGTTACTGACAATATCACAGGCCTTGTATATTGCAATACCGCCTGTAACACCGATTACTATGTTTATATCCTTTAACAAATTGTCACCTTCTCGCCTTAATTTTGTTCCCCTCTATAAAATATCTTTTCCTTAAACACCTCATGAGTTGCAATTGATACCGGTTTTTTGGAACAATCTTCGTCCTCCAGCCTGCCCTCATCTATTATTTGTCTCGCCCTTTTTGCCACAACCACAACCAATGTATATCTGCTATCCACCTTTTCTAATAATTCATTGATTGACGGGTACAACATTTTATCATCCCCTATTCAAATTTTGATAGTATTTCTTCATAGTTTCTCGAAACTTTGCACTTTTCCGCCCTTATGATTGCCTCGATATTTTGCACGGCATCAGGTACGCTGTCATTAATAACAGCATAATCATATTTTATTACCTGTTTGATTTCAGAAATAGCGGCACTATAGCGTTTTTCAATATCAGATGTGTTTTCAGTCCCCCTGTTGACAATCCTATTTTTCAATTCTCCCAGCGTAGGAGGTAATATAAAGATAAACACCGCATCATCAAATCTTTTTTTGATTTGCAAGGCTCCGACAATATCTATTTCTAATAAGACATCATTGCCATTTTGTAAATTATTCATAACATACTGTTTAGGTGTTCCATAATAGTTGTCGTATACAATGGCATATTCTAAAAATTTATTTTCATGCACCATACGTTGGAACTCGTCCTCTATAACAAAAAAATAGTTGACATTATCTTTCTCTCCCACTCTGGGTTTTCGGGTAGTAGTTGATATAGAAACCTTGATTTGAGGATTGTTTTTGATCAATTCTTTACAAATGGTCCCTTTTCCTGCCCCAGAAGGTCCTGATACAACAACCAGCAAACCCTTGTTGTTCATACTTTTCGCCTCTTCCTGTTTTATATTACTCAAATTCAGCAGCACCTTCAACCTTTTTTGCATTATCCTTTGAACCCAACCTGTCTGCCACAGTTTCAGATTGAACAGCAGAAAGAATAATATGATCGCTATCGGTTATTATTACAGCCCTTGTTCTCCTTCCGTATGTAGCATCTATCAACATTGATCTATCCCTGGCCTCTTGAATAATTCTCTTTATAGGGGCCGATTCCGGGCTCACAATAGCTACAATTCTGTTTGCGGATACTATATTTCCAAAACCTATATTAATTAATTTTATACCCATTTATATCTCTCCTTTATTCAATGTTTTGAACTTGCTCCCTTATCTTTTCAAGTCCGCTCTTTATATCAATAACTAAATTAGCTATAACCAAGTCATTTGCTTTGGATCCGATAGTATTGATTTCCCTGTTCATCTCCTGAAGCAAAAAATCCAGTTTTCTACCAACAGCATCATCCTCCTCTAAAATCTTAGTAAATTGTTCTATATGGCTGTATAGCCTCACTACCTCCTCCGTTATGTCACTTCTATCGGCAAACAGTGCCACTTCCATCGCTATTCGGCTATCATCCATATCAAATTGCCCATCAAGTATCTCCTTGACCCTGTCCATTAATTTTTGTTTATATTCCTGTACAATTATAGGGCTCCTATCTTTTATCTGCTTAAGGGGATCTCTAATCTTATCCAATCGTTCCAACATATCTATCCTCAGCTTATTTCCTTCATTTTCCCGCATCTCCACTAGTTTTACGAGAGCACAATTGAGTGCACCTTGTAAACACTGCCAGATTTCCTCCTCGTTTTCTTCCTTCTTTGTTATCTTTACTACGTCCGGAAAATTGGCTATTAGTGATGTAGTTATGCCACTTTGTATTTTTAAATTCTCCTCCATATTCAACAATGAGTCCAGATATTCCTCAGCTAATGGCATATCTATGTCAACTTTAACATCACTATCACCAACATTTTCATAGGTAACATAGACCTCTATGCGCCCCCTTTTTAAATATGATTTTATAAGATTTCGTATGTTCTCCTCCAGGCCGGTAAACATCCTTGGCAATCTTGTCACAATGTCCAAATATCTGTGATTAACAGATTTTAACTCTACCTGAAAGTATCTACTTCCAACTTGGGAATCACCCCTCCCAAATCCGGTCATGCTTTTTACCATGGTTTTCGTCCTCCTATTTATACTATTATCTTATATTTATACAAATATAATTACAAGTAACTTGTATATTCTCGGTTAGTGTTGTTTAATTTCAAAGTATCTATCCCTATATTTTGAACATCATCTATATATAAATCTATTTTGCATATACCATTAAATTATGCTATTATGATTACAAATTAAATGGAGGTGAATTTTCAATGGCGTTAGACGGAAGTGTAATAGCAGCACTTACTCATGAATTAAAATTTCAGTTACACACAGGAAGAATAGATAAGGTATATCAACCTGAAACCGATGAAATAATCCTTGTTATAAGAAGCAAAGGAA
The DNA here is from genome assembly GCA_964406195.1 of uncultured Alkaliphilus sp. Taxonomy (GTDB): domain Bacteria; phylum Bacillota; class Clostridia; order Peptostreptococcales; family Natronincolaceae; genus JAAZJW01. Next base: position 18,538 of record CAYOQX010000007.1, read on the forward strand.
AAAATTTCAGGGTTCTATTCTCTGCAAGCAGTAACTGCCCCAGAGTCCATTTTACTAAATTTAATAAAAAAAATCCAATAATCCCCCCCGATTTTTGTATGGTCCTTAGAAAACACCTGTTGGGAGGTAGAGTTATAGATATTGTGCAACCTCAGTTCGAGAGGATGATCAAGCTGGTTGTAGAATCCTTTGATGAGCTTAATATTTTGAGGACCAAGGAACTCATAATAGAAATGATGGGCAGACATAGCAATATAATACTGGTTGATTGCAAAGATAATAAAATAATAGACAGTATAAAACGTATTCCCTCCCATATAAGCAGATATAGACAGGTTTTGCCGGGAATTAAATATGTTATGCCCCCGTCACAAAATAAGGTTAACCCTTTGGAAATCAGGAATAGGAATGATTTCATTTCTATTATTCAAGATAGGGACAAACGTACCCCTGTATATAAAGCACTATACACGAGTTTTACAGGTATTTCTCCTCTCCTTTCAAGAGAAATTTGTTATAGATCATCTGTGGATGAAAATACTATATTGTTTAATTTGGATAATCAGACAATGAATAGTATTTATGAAAACTTTACAAGTATAATCAATCAAGTAAAAACAAATAATTTTACGCCGGCTATTTATTATAATAGCACAACCGAAGAATATGTTGATTTTGGTTCTGTTGATATCAGTTACCTTGGTTACTATGAAAAAGAATTGTTTGAATCAACAAGTAAAATGTTGGAGGATTTTTATTTTAAAAGGGAGTCCAGGGAACGAATAAAGCAAAGAACCGGTGATTTGCGTAGAAATATACGCACAAAATTGGACAAAAAATATAATAAACTGAACAATTTGAATGATGACCTGAAAAAAGGCCATAACGCTGAAAAATACCAACTTTATGGCAATTTAATTACCGCTAATATCTACAGAATGAAAAAAGGCAAAAATGAGATTGAACTTGATAATTTTTATGATGAAGACAATAGTCTGATCACCATCCCGCTGGATGAAAAATTAACTCCGGCCCAAAATGCACAAAAATATTTCAAAAAGTATAATAAGGCTAAAACAACGACTCATAAGGTTGGCAGGCAAATAAGAAAAACTAAGGAAGAAATAAATTACCTGGAACAAATTATTATAAGTATTGAACAGTGTACCCATATGACCGACATTGAGGAAATACGTACTGAACTTGAGGAAAATGGGATTTTAAGACGCAAAATCACCAAAAAAGGTGTCAGATACAATGAAAAATCTAATTATCTCAAATATGTATCTTCTGAAGGCCTCGAAATACTTGTCGGTAAAAACAACAAACAAAACAATGATATTACATTCAAAATATCTTCAAGGGATGACCTTTGGTTTCATATCAAGGATATGCCGGGTTCCCATGTAATATTAAGACTACAGAACAACACACCTGATGATTCATCTATACTGGAAGCGGCAACCCTTGCAGCCTATCATAGCAAGGCCAGGGATTCCGCAAAGGTAGCTGTGGATTATACACAAAGAAAAAATGTAAAAAGACAGCCGGGAGCCAAGCTCGGTATGGTAATATATGATAATTATTCTACTATATTGGTGGATAGTGATAGGGAATCAGCGTTTAAAAATGTTAAAAAACAGTTATAAAATCTTCCTGTTATAATCATTGTTTCGCAATAACCGCACTGTTTTTTCCGTCTGTTTCCTCCAGGTATACCTTTATGATTTCGCTTTTCGATGTTGGAACATTCTTACCCACATAATCCGCTCTTATTGGTAGTTCCCTATGACCCCTGTCTATGAGCACTGCCAGTTGGATTATTTTGGGCCTCCCTATATCTATTAGTGCATCCAATGCGGCCCTTGTTGTTCTTCCGGTATACAATACATCATCAACCAAAATTACGATTTTCCCATTTATGTTCGGTTCAATGTCGGAATCATGCACAATGGGTTCCATTTGTTTTTGCTCTAAATCATCTCTGTACAGTGTAATATCCAAAGTGCCCACTAAAATCTCTTTGCCTTCTATAGACTTTATTTTTTCAGCCAGACGATCAGCTAAAGGACCTCCCCGATTTTTTATCCCTACTAAAATAATATCTTCCGCTCCTTTGTTCCTTTCAATTATTTCATGAGCAATTCGAGTAATGGAGCGATTAATTTCTTTCTCGTCCAAGATTTCAACTCGCTTTGTCATTATAACACCTCCTGTCAAATTATTATTCTGTAGAATATTTGATTTTCAGTACATCCAGTAATTTATTAAAATACCATGGTAATTCCGATGTAAATTCTATGTATTTATTTTTTGTAGGATGAATAAATCCCAAGATTTTAGCATGGAGAACCTGCCCTTCTAAACCAAATCCTGAATTCGTATGTCCATATACCGGGTCCCCCAGTATAGGTTTTCCGATGTAGGAAAGATGTACTCTAATCTGATGAGTCCTTCCCGTTTCTAATTTGGCTTCTATATACGTATAGCCTCTAAATCTCTTTAGTACCTTAAAATGGGTAACAGCATGTCTTCCCCCACTTAAAACCGTCCTTTTGAGTCGGTTTACAGGGTTTCTTCCAATAGGTGCATCTACGGTTGCATTTGCTTCCTTTATGACACCTGAAACAACCGCATGATACCTTCTGTTAACAGTATACTGCTTAAATTGTTTAGCTAATATTTTATGAGAATTGTTATTTTTAGCTACAACCAATAGTCCTGATGTATCTTTATCTATACGATGGACAATCCCGGGTCGCATTTTACCGCCAATATCCGACAAATTAGAACCGTAGTGGTATAACAACCCGTTGACCAGGGTATCGGAATAATTATCATGGGTAGGGTGTACTAACATACCTTTTCGTTTATTGACAATGATTATATCATCATCTTCATATAAAATATCAATTTGGATATTTTTCGGTTCTATTATCGGTTCACCCTTCTTCGGTAGGTTGATTTTTATTTTATCCCCAAATTTAACAATATAGTTTGATTTTGTCGGCTTTTTATTAACTTTGATATAATGTTTTTCTATGAGTTTTTGTATATAACTGCGACTGAATTTTTCATATTGTTTTACCAAATATACATCTAACCGAATATTCTTTTCATTTTCCGTTACTATCAGATTCATTTCATTCAAAAAACTCTTCTCCTTAAGATAAATCATTTAATAGTGTCTTAATATAGAAATACCAATTAATATTGTACCAACAACAACAGCAGAGTCAGCTATATTGAATACCGGAAAGTTTGAAATATGGAAATAGTCAACAACAAATCCCAATCTGACACGATCTATTAGATTTCCAATAATCCCCCCTGCTGCTAGGGCGGATCCGTAAATCATAATTTTATTTAATCTATTATTATGAACATAGAACCACATATAACCTAGTACAAGCAACGCAAAAGTAATAAAAAACAATTTCTGATCCTGCAAAATCCCAAAAGCCGCTCCACGATTTTCAACATAAGTTAAATATAATATGTTTTTAATAATAGTGATACTACCCATCGGCATCAAATATTTCAAAGCCAGTACCTTACCGAGTTGGTCCAGTACAACCACTGTAATTACAATCATATAGTTCATTTATACTCTCCTCTACCACTTTCTCCTAGTAACTGATTATACCACTGCAAAACAAAAAAAGATACTTTAAAAGTATCTTTTCTACCAGATCTCTTCCTCCACCGGTCTATCCGTATCTGATTTGTGTGGTTCTAATCTGTTTTTTGCACATCTTGTGCAAATATCAGTCTCCGGCACTAACTCCAGTCTTTCTTCTGATACATCGGTTCCGCAGACCTGACAAGTACCATAGGTTCCATCCCTTGTTTTTTCGAGGGCTTCATCTATTTGTGTAACTCTATAGCGCTGATGATTTTCTAAGTTGGCCTGCATCGTGGCCATAGTTAGCTCCGCGCTATAATCCGAAGGGTTATTATCATAAAAGGAGAGTTCTTGCATATATTCCCTTATAGATTCATCGGTAGGATGATGATCCTCCATCATTTTGAGAGTATTTAAAGCATTTTCCTTTTCTTCCAGTAATCTTTCCCTGAAGTATTTTATCTTGTTTTTGTCCAATACAGACTCCTCCTATCTATAGGTGTCTATAATATCCAGCAATTCAGCGATAAGTTTGCCAACAACAGGAAGATTGACCCAGCTTCTCATTAGATATAGTACAATTCCGGCCAAAACTGTAAAACCAATACCCATTCCCAAGCCTCTGGTTAATCCAAGAACAAAATTCATTAAAATAACTTTTCTAGGGTTGTATATCATCCCAATATATTCTGCTATTCTTATGTTGTTTATACTTCCGGGCCATTCTGTTTGGTCTGCACTAGTCGCTTTGTCAGATACCTCACCATCATTTAGGTCATATTTATTTTTAGGCATAATTACCACCCCAACATTATTGTTTCCTCTGAATAGGTTTTTATCCTATAGATATTCAGGGAATTTTCAGGTTCCAAATACAAGCAAACAATTGAAATATTAATTGCCGGTTTCATTCAGCATAGCCGTTACAATGTCCTTGGAATAATTTGCTGCTTGTTGAACAAATACGTTGAAATTGCTGTGAGCCTCTCCATCAGCTCTGTCCGATATTGTTCTGATAATAACAAAGGGTATATCATTCATAAAACATACATGGCCTATGGCCGCACCTTCCATCTCTGTACAACAGGCATTAAAATCCCTGGACAGGTTCTGTTTTAATTTAATATCGTTGACAAATATATCTCCGGAAATAATCCGCCCCTTTATTATCTTATTACCGGTTACTGCTTTTTTAGAAGCATATAATGCTCTTTCTATTAAAATTTCATTCGCCGGAAATACAGATTTCTCTATCCCGGGAATTTCCCCCAATTTATAACCGAATCCGGTCACATCAAAATCATGCTGTTGTACATCTGTAGAAACAACCACATCCAGTACGTTCAAGTCATCCCTTAATGCTCCAGCCACCCCTACGTTTATAATGGTATCTACACCAAGCACACTAATTAAAATTTGGGTACATATTGCAGCATTTACTTTACCTACACCGCACCTGGCGAGGACTACTTTTTTAGTCCCGATAGTACCTGTGTAAAAGTCTACATTGGCAATTGTTTTTATTTCCTTGATATTCATTTCATTTTTTAAGGTATGTACCTCTTCTTCCATAGCACCTATTATTCCTATTTTGCTCATGGAAAACCTCCTCAAGTAATAATATGCATATATCCGGTTTAGACTGCAAAAGCCGCACAAAATGCGACTTTTATTTTTATATAATTATCTCAATTTTCGTCCTCAAGATCATTACATGCCTCGGTGATTGAATCCAACTGTGACTGTAACAATGTTTTGAACCTTGTTCTAAATATCTGCATTTGATTTTTTATGTTTTCAAACTGACCCCTGATACTCTCTACCTCATTGTTTGCATCAGCAATAATCCCTTTGGCCTCTGTATCAGCTTTTTGTATAATAAGTTCGGATTCCTTTTTTGCATTTAATTTTACGTCTTCTGCCGTGCTTTGTGCCACCACCAAGGTTTCTTTCAGTGTTTCTTCTATATCCTTGTATTGGTCCAGTCTATGATGTGCTCTTTCTAATTTGTCTTTTAACTCTATATTTTCTTTATAAAGTTTTTCGTAATCAATTATTATTTTATCTAAAAATTCGTCTACCTCATCTTCCTTATAACCCCTGATACTCCTCTTAAATTCTTTATTTTGAATTTCCAAAGGTGTTATCATGTGTGTTTTCACCCCCATTATCAATCTGAGCAAATACATCACCTCTTTATCAGGTTAGATTTGCACTTAAACTATTATTTTTATATTCCAATGTAAAAAATATTCTTAGGTTTAAATTACAGTATCCTTACAACCATATTGTATATTGCTTGCATTAAAATTATTGCTATTAAAGGAGAAAAATCTAGAAAACCGGAATATCCAAACACATTACCTATAATATTACGTATAGGTGCCAAAATAAATTCGGTCGCACCATATATAAATTGTATAATGGGATTTAATGGATTAATATTAAAAAATTGCAGAGCTATTCTAATTAAAATCAATATATTAATAAATCTCATTAAGTACCATAGGGCATCTGCTACTACATGTGAAGTAAACACAATCCATCATCTCCTCATTTTGTGACAATTGAAATTATAGAACGTTAATTGTGTAGAACGTATCTTCTTTATCTCTGCCAAGGAAAAACTCCCTTGTTTTTCAGTTCTTCTTTTATGTTTCCGGAAATATCCACGTTATTTGGTGCTAAAATGAAAATCCCTGAAGAAACTTTTTGGATATTCCCATCAAGGGCGTATATGGCTCCATTTAAAAAATCAAAAAATTTTTTGGCAAGCTCCAGGTCAATGTTTTCCAAGTTGATAATTACGGGTTTTCTGTTTTTCAAATCATCTACAATACCCGGGGCTTCTTCAAAGTTATTCGGTTCATAAAGTACAACTTTCATCTGTGTAGTAGTATGTATATTGACCACCTTATTTTTTCTGTTGTTTATGACAGGGATAGAGTCGTCTTCTTCTTCAAAAAATTCTCCCTCATTTTCATCCTCTTCAAACGCATCAAAACCCATAAAAACCTTTACTTTATCAATTAACTTTGATGACACAGTAAAATACCTCCTTTTTTAACTTTTTATTTTGAGTAGTCTCTCTTACCAAAGATAGAAGTACCAACACGTATAAAATTCGCACCTTCTTGTATAGCAATTTCATAATCATTGGACATTCCCATGGATAAATATTTCATTTCTGTATTTGGCAAATCCGCTTTGGCTATTTTATCAAATATATTTTTGAGCGTCCTAAAACACCTTCTAATTTGATCCTCATTATCAACATGGGGGGCTATTGTCATTAAGCCGACAATTTTTATATTATCCAAAAATGTGATTTTCTCAAGAACATGCTCTACATTTTCGGGTTTTACACCATACTTAGTCTTTTCCCCAGAAACATTTACCTGCAACAAACATTTCATTGTACGGTTTATTTTTCCCGCCCTTTTGCTGATCTCTTTTGCCAGCCTGTAGGAATCAAGTGAATGAATAATATCTACTTTATCAACTATATATTTCACTTTATTACGTTGAAGGTGTCCTATTAAATGCCACTTGACGGAATCTCCAATTCGTTCATATTTTTTTAACAGCTCCTGTACCCT
>CAYOQX010000008.1:0-1553 GCA_964406195.1 uncultured Alkaliphilus sp.
CGGGGACGTTAAAATACGCTTTGAGCCTTCTACCGAAGAATTTGAATTTGAAGAAGAAATATTCGGCGGGGCGGTTCCAAAGTCCTATATACCCGCGGTAGAAAAGGGATTGACAGAATGTCTGGAATCCGGGGTGCTTGCAGGATATCCGGTAGTTAATATTAAGGCTACGTTATATGACGGTTCTTATCATGAGGTTGACTCCTCCGAAATGGCATTTAAGATTGCAGCATCATTGGCATTCAGACAAGGAATACGAGAAGCCAATCCTGTACTGCTGGAGCCTATTGTAAGGGTGGATGTAATGGTACCCGAAGACTACATGGGCGATGTTATGGGAGACCTGAACAAACGCAGAGGCAGAATCCTCGGCATGGAACCCCAGGCTAAAGGAATGCAGTTGGTAAGCGCGGAAGTTCCGCAGGCCGAAATGTTTAAATATGCCATCGACCTGAGATCGATGACCCAGGCAAGGGGCCACTTCACCATGGAACCTATAAGATATCAGGAAGTTCCTCAGGAAATCAGTAAAAAAGTAATAGAGGCTGCGCAAGAGGAAGAAGATGACTAATAAATAGAAGATGACTGGTAAATAACTGAATAAAGAAAATTAAAGCATGTGCAAATACTGCACATGCTTTTTAAATCTCTATAAATGGATATAAAAACCTTATAAAATGATACACGTTCATACCCGGTTTCAAATGTGACAGACCTTATCTTATAGGGCATACACCGTTTCCACAGCTGTCGTCACTTATGCCCAAACTTATCTCCTGGTTTTCGTATTTACCGATCAGTGAAGGAATAAAGGATTTCATTTCGCTTTTTCTCCTGTTATATTCTTCCTCATCGATTGCTTCATAGGGCAGCAGCTGATAGAAATTATCGTCCAAGGCCAGAAAAGAAATAGCCACTACATCGTCCCAGTTTTGCCATATCCATTCTTCAACTTCTTCCCATTCATGTTCCCTTACATGAACAGTTATGGAGCAGTTGTGGTCCACATAGTTTTCCATAAATAATTTATAGTTTTCCAGCTGTTCTATGGCGGAGACATCATATTTTGTCCTTCCTTCCGGGGCCTTTACCGGAAATTCCACCACTTTTGTGTTGCATGTATCCCAGTCTTGTCCAACTTCCGGGAATACCGGATACCCCAGTTCTTCACATACCTTTACCAACGGGTCATGCGAACTGATCCTTATTCTTCTTACATAATATGGGGAGTGCGAGTAATGAACACCGCTGGATACCGTAGGTAATTGACTCAATGTTCCCTCCGGTTTTACGGTAGTCACCAATAGGGGTTCATTCTGTTCAATTTCTTCAGCATACAGGCCTACTTCTTTCCGTCCTGTTTTTCTCAACATCCTCAGCAGTTCGGCTTCCTCTTCTCTCGACATGCCTGTGGCATTTACCATATCCCGCCACCCTGTAAGGGAACAGCCCACCAGTTTGTCCCTCTGCTGTATTTTGTCCCAGTTATGGAGTTCCAGCTCTACACAGGTCATTCTGTATCCGGCCCTGACAGACAGCCTCTGGGCCTCTAA
>CAYOQX010000008.1:1563-8569 GCA_964406195.1 uncultured Alkaliphilus sp.
CAGACCGTCCCTGTCCAATGTTCCGTCTTCCCCGACAAATGCCAAAACATTGATAGTAGTCAGGTTGCACAGCCCGCGTGAATCTAATAATATTTCTCCGCACGGGTTCACCCCCTGCATGTTGGGCCTTCTTTTTGATGCAGCCTCCGCGTTAATCCATCCGGGCTCTCCCGAATAGCGCATCTGCTGTATCTGCCAGTGCAGTTTTTTACGGCTGGGTTTTTCAGTATAATAAATTGAATTATTGCTCATCTGTCTGTGTACAATATCCTGATTGACTATCCATTGTCCGTCAATTTGGTTGTATAAATTGGATTTGGCCTCTATACATTCCTTATCGTCCGGGTCGATTAAAATCATTTCAGCCGTACGTCTGACCCCGCCTACTACCACATTTTCTCCGATAATATTAGCAATATCCAGACAATCGATAGGTCTCAATTCCATCTTTTCGAAACTGTTCAGTTTTTTACGGCCTTTTATAACCCTGTCTATTTTATAGAACATATTTTTCAGGCTGGAGTGGCCGCTGGCCGTACCTCCGAAGGTTTTGAGTCTTTCGCCCTTCGGCCTTACATGGTCGTAATCTATAATAATTGTTCTGATATTCCTGTATTCGTTGCTGTACAGCAACCTGAAGAAAAAGTCCAGAGATTGTACCCAGCCTTCTTTACTGTCCCCGACCGTGATTTTGACCGTATTATTATATGTAAAATTAAAGCTGGTGTTATCCTCCCTTGCATTGGGCGGTATAGGTGTATAGTCCTTGTGCACAATTTCATAATCCGTTCTTACCATGGGAAGGTCCCCGATATCATCCTTTAAAATCCTGACACCTACACCCGAACCGATCATAAGCAGATAGAAAAGTTCTCTAAATGCCTCAAAACTGTCTATAACCAGAAAGGAACAGTTGTAATTGGCCATAGGATAATTTTTGGCCACCGGTGTCCCCCCTACCCAAAATGTCCTGCCGGATAAAAACTGCCTCAGGTTGTAGATATTATCAAATAGTTTTTCCGCTTCTTCTCTCCTCGTGGGGACTAAACTGCAGTTGTATTCAACCGCCCTTCTGACGGTTTCCCACCAATATTCTCTTCTCCCCTGCTCCGGCAGCCATCTGGAGTATGTCCTGTAATATACAAAATTACCCAGTTGGTTAAGAGGGGACAGCTGATGTTTATATTTACTGATAAATTCGTCGGTAAGCAATGTGTCCGTTTCTTTTTTAGGCATACTTCTCAGTTTGGCCCTTTCGTTTCTATAAATAATATAACGCTTGGCCACATCTTTTCTGTGTGAAGACATAAGTTTCATCTCCACAATATCTTGTATTTCTTCCACATGTATGGGTTCTATTCGATTTTCTATTTTTCCCCTGATTTCTTCCGCAATCTGAGTACTCAGCCCTTCATCTATGCCTTCCTTAGTTTCGGCCATTGCTTTGTTGATTGCATTTATAATTTTAACCAAATTAAAATCTACCAATCTCCCGTCCCGTTTAATAACTTGAATCATATGATCATCCTTTCAAACTTCGGTATATCTCGCGTTAATATATGAACCCTTCCTATCGAACCGGAGCATAAAATATGCAGTTGTCTGCTTTTCTATGTTGTTTTTTCTATTATGGTATCTATAATTTCTTCTATGGTCTCCCTTACATATTCCCCCTTCTGATATTTGCGTTTTGCTACAATAATTTCCACCTCATTGCCCCCGCCTATAATGTGGCTGAGCGTTCCCGGATTTTCAATAAATGTTCCTATTTCCTCAAATTTATCATTTAAAATAACAAAGGTGGGAATTTTAGGTTTAGCATCGGGGTTTCGATTTTCCATGTATTTTTCATTATATTCTTTGGGCAAAATTTTAAATACAATCTTCGGGTTAATATCGTTTATTTTTTTAAGTGCCGGTAAGTTTATAATACAATCGGAACACCACAATTCGGCAAAGGCCAATATGTTTATCTGTTTATCTATTGATTTTATCCTGTCGGACAGCTCTTTATCAATTTCAATCCCGTTGTATATTTCCAGCAATTTTTCCGCATTTGCATCGTTATCATCAGGAACGAATACTTCAAAAGACATCCCTTCATCAAACAATTGTTGTAGATCCATACTTTTTACCCCCCAGTATTCCCTACAGTTATTAATATTATTATATCACTATTTTATTTTGAATTTAAGATATTTAACCCATATTGAACATACTCCCCAACAATTTTTTGTAATATAAAGAAGAACACTCCATCCTAAACAAAGTACAGGGTGGAGGTAAATTCCGGGGCTTAATCGTATAAAAGCACTGTTATAACAGTGCTTTATAATTTTAAAATTCATTAATATTATATTGTCTGTTTTTGAGATATTTGACCTTAGGTCTCTTCTATAGGCCTCATTGTAGGGAATAGAAGCACATCCCTAATTGACGGGGAATCCGTCAACAGCATTATCAATCTGTCTATTCCTATCCCCAACCCGCCTGTAGGCGGCAGCCCTACTTCCAAGGCATTGAGAAAATCTTCATCCAGCATGTGTGCTTCTTCGTCGCCGGCCTCTCTTCGTGCCAATTGCTCCATAAATCTTTCACGCTGATCGAAGGGGTCGTTGAGTTCGGAAAATGCATTTGCAACCTCCCATGCATTGATAAAGGCCTCAAATCTGTTTGTAAATTCCGGGTCCTCCGGATTTCGTTTTGCCAAAGGTGATACCTCTACCGGATATTGGGTGATAAAGGTAGGTTGGATCAGGTGTTTTTCAGCATATTCTTCAAATACCTCGCTTATTATATGGCCCTTTTTCATCCCGGGTTCGATTTCAATCTCCAGTTTTTTGCCTACTTCAATTGCCTCGTCATCGGTCTTGATGTTATTAAAATCCACATCCGCATATTTTTTACATGCATCTATCATAGTCATCCTGTCCCAAGGAGGGGTTAGGTCCAATTCCTGACCCTGATAGTTAATCTGTGCGGTACCCAGGGCTTTTTCGGCAGCATTGGCCACTATGTTTTCAGTAATTTCCATCATGTCCTCATAGTCCGCATATGCCTCATAAAGTTCGATACTTGTAAATTCAGGGTTGTGTTTGATGGACATACCCTCATTTCTGAACATTTTGCTCATTTCGTATACCTTGTCAAAACCTCCGACTATTAACCTTTTCAGGAATAATTCATTTGCAATTCTCAGGTACATATCAATTCCCAAAGTATTATGATGGGTAATAAAAGGTTTGGCATTTGCTCCCCCTGCTATAGTACCCAATATCGGGGTTTCCACTTCCAGATAACCTCTCTCGTCCAAATATTCCCTTATGGCTTTGATTATCTTTGAACGGGTTACAAATGTATTTTTCACATCCGGGTTGACTATTAAATCCACATATCTCTGCCTGTATCTCAAGTCATAGTCCTTCAGTCCGTGCCATTTTTCCGGCAGTATTTGGATGGATTTGGTAAGCAGACGAATTTTACCGGCCTTTACTGAAATTTCCCCTCTTCTTGTCTTAAAGATTTCCCCCTCCACCTCTAAAATATCTCCTATATCATAGGTGGTAAACAGTTCATAATCTTCATCGCCTATCATGTCCTGTCTTATATATGCCTGTATCTGTCCGTCCTTATCCTGAATGTTGATAAAACTGGTTTTGCCGTGACCCCGTTTAGCCATAAGACGTCCCGCAATTGTTACTTCTTTCCCTTCCAGTTCTTCAAATCCCTCTTTTATCTGTTCACTATAATGTGTAACATGAACTTTTTCTATTTCAAAGGGATTTTTTCCTATACTTTTCAGGTGCTTTAGTTTGTCCACACGAATTTGCATCAGTTCATTTAAATTCTGTTCTTCGTTTTCCATTTCTATGCCCCCAGCTTATCTAGTAATTTGTAGTATCTCATATCTTGTAACCCCGTCCGGGATTTGTATTTCTACAACATCTCCCACTTTGGAGCCTATTAAAGATTTTCCAACGGGGGATTCATTAGATATTTTAAGTTCGTACGGATCCGCTTCCACCGATCCGACTATCATGTATTCAACTATTTCGTCAAACTCCAAGTCCTTAACCTGTACTCTTGAGCCTATACTGACAATATCCGTATTAATATTGTCTTCATCTATTATAGTAGCCCTGCGGAGCATGGCGTCAAGCCTACTTATCCTGTTTTCCACCTGGGCCTGTTCGTTTTTGGCTTCATCATATTCAGAGTTTTCACTTATGTCTCCAAATGTAATGGAATGTTTTATTTTCTCGGCTATTTCTTTTCTTCTCACTGTTTTAAGGAATTCCAGCTCATCTTCCAATTTCTTTAACCCATAAACTGTTAAAACGACTTCTCTTTCTACCATTATAATCTCTCTCCTTATCCTTTATTAATCCCTATTTCGCGTATGGGTTACTCAATTGCCCATATAAAATATTGTTATGATACTATTTCATAACATATGTTTCCCCGGCCTTTTTATGCATTTTTATTATATATATGGCAAACCCGTATTGTTTGTTACGTGGATGCCGATGATTTTCAATATCCATAAAAATATATTCTAGCTATTATAAAGCAGTAACTATTAAATGTCAAGTAAAGCCCGGTTTTTATTATGTAGTCTTTTTAACCCCGTTCAGGTATTCCACCCTGGGTTTGAAGTCGAGTTTGTTCAAAATTTCCCTGTATTCGTCTAAGGTTCTTCCTTTATTCTTTGTTTTGAGAAGCGAAACCACTACCCCCTCCATCACGTTGGTTCCAAATGATCGGCCGTTAAATTCAGGTGTAGTAGTGATGAGTAACTCTATACCCCTGTCCCTCAATCGGCCTATATCATCCTTTGTAACCGTATTGGTAATTATTGTTTTATTACTCATATCCGCAGGCATAAATCTTTTGATGTAATGAAAGTCCCCTGCTATAATTTCCGCATCACTAAAGTACTTGGCAAACTTGCTGTCAACATTTTTGTGCTGTTCTTCTCCTATGGGATATAACATATGGAATGGCAGCCGACAGGCAATCGGTGCCGCCACAGCCGCTATTCTGTGAAGATTTTTTAGTGAGTGTATGGGAATATTTATGCCGAGAGCAAACATCAGGTCTCCCAATATCATATCGGCACCGCAGTGTTCCAAGCTCTCCGCCATGCCCGAGCGGTCCATCCCGCTGGTGACAAGTACCTTTTTTTTCGTGAAATCAACTATTCCGCTATTATGTAAATGGTGAATAACCTTTTTTTCCAATGTGTTTTTGAGGCCGGACCCGTCGACTATAGGTGTGATTTTGGCAGCATTTTTGATAGGCAGTGCCGCCTTAATAGTATATGAACGATCCCCCGCCCATATATATAAATCAATCCCGCCCATGCCGATTGCGTCAACCTTACCGTCTATCTCCCCTACCAACTCAATTGCCCTTTGTATGTCTCCGTCCGTACCTATACGTTCAATGATAAATTTTTCGCCCATTATTTCCGTCTCAACATAATGATTTCTTTTGGAACTGCCGATACTTACACTGACAACTTTTTTCACCTTAATTACCTGCTTTCCCCCGTGTTATTCTGCAGACTGTTCATTATGTAAATAATCCGTAAGTATTTTTTTCATTTCATCTTTGTCCTGAACCTTGTTGATACGGTTGCGAACTTCTGCAGAACCTCTCAATCCCTTTACATACCACGCAATATGTTTTCTCATTTCTATAATTCCTATGTATTCCCCCTTATGCTTAGTTATAAGTTCTATATGTTTTAATGCTGTATTTATCCTTTCCTCCAATGTAGGCATCGGAAGTAAGGTATCTGTTTTTATGTAATGTATTAATCTTTTGAAAAGCCAGGGATTACCCCGACTTCCCCTGCCGACCATAACCGCATCACACTTACTTTCATCCAACATTGCTACAGCGTCGGCAGCTGTGAATATATCCCCGTTACCTATCACGGGAATATTCACGGCCTCCTTTACCTTTTTTATTATGTCCCAATCCGCAGTACCCGAGTAAAACTGTTCTCTGGTTCTGCCGTGGACGGCCACCGCCTCCGCCCCACTCTGCTCCACCGCTTTTGCCAGTTCCACCGCATTGACATTGTCATCATCCCAACCCTTACGTATCTTAACCGTAACCGGTTTTGTGGATTCCCGGATAACCACCCTGACAATCTCGGCGGCCAGGTCGATATCCCGCATAAGGGCACAACCATCCCCGTTCTTGACTATTTTCGGGGTGGGACATCCCATATTAATATCCAACACGGCATTTTCTCTGTCGTTGAGCATATAAGCGGCTCCGGCCATAACATCCGGTTCCGAACCGAATATCTGCAGTGCAACCGGTTTTTCATCCGGATGAATTTTTAACAAATTTTCGGTCCTTTTATCCTTATGATATACACCCCTGGAACTTATCATTTCCGTATATACCATTCCGCAACCCATTTGTTTGCATATAAGTCTGAAGGAAATATCTGTAATTCCCGCCATAGGTGCCAAGAATACCGGATTTTCCGAAATTATATTATTTATACTCATACTTCACCTTTGTTGCGTTCATATATAATGTTTAATCCTTCCAGCGATAAAAATCTGTCTACTATATCCACACATGCAATTTCACCGACTATAAAGGATGTAAATCCTCCCGTAGCAATAACCTTTACGGATTTATCCCCTATCTCCGTTTTCATTTTTTGCACTATATATTCAACCAACCCGACATAGCCGTATATTATGCCGGCCTGCATACTGTTGGTTGTGTTTTTACCTATAACATTTGCAGGTTTAGTGAGCCCTACCTTAGGCAGTTTTGCAGCCTTCTCGAATAATATATCGCTGGATATTTTAACACCCGGTGCGATTGCCCCGCCCAGGTATTCACCCTTTTCCGACACGACACAAAATGTTGTTGCGGTACCGAAATCCACTATTATCAACGGACCCCCGTATTTTTCGTAGCCGGCAATTGCATTGACAATCCTGTCCGCCCCAACCTCCGCCGGGTCGTCATA
>CAYOQX010000008.1:8579-25260 GCA_964406195.1 uncultured Alkaliphilus sp.
TATCTTATATTGATACCCGTCTTGATACCCGGGCCCACCACTAAGGGTGTTTTGTTGAATAATTTTTCTATTGCCTTTTCCAGAGAATTCATAATATTAGGCACCACTGAAGCTATAACAATATCACGGATATCTTCAGTGTTCAAATTATTGTATTGAAAAAACTGATAAATAAGTATTTTATATTCATCCGGCGTCTTGTTTTTATCTGTTGAAATCCTCCAGAAATCTACTAATTTTCTATTGTTATAAACACCTAATACAATATCGGTGTTTCCCACATCAAGAACAAAAACCATTTGTTCACCTTCTCAAGCTAATCTATTGTGTAATTCTTAAGTCCCTTCATCACTATAAAAACTATTACTGAAGAAATTATAACTTCCGCAGTTCCGTTTATCCCTGCAACGCTTGCTACCGCTGTAAGGGGCAGGTATCCTCTCAGGTAAATCATGAACAGTACCCCTACGGTATTGGTCAACGTGCCCGCTATGGATGCGGCTATAGGGCTTTTAAACACCTTGTAAGCATAGTAGCTTATCACTCCTATAAACAGCCTGGGCAGCACGGATACCAAAGGATCCGCAAAAAACGGGGACCTTCCTCTTAAAAAGCTGGTCACACCGAATATTAACCCTACCATAGTACCTACTGTCGGGCCGGCCAAAATTGCACCGATAATAACCGGTATATGCATGGTGGTTGCATCAATATTAAATATCGGTATAGGTATATATCCTATTGATGTTAAACTCAGTATTGCCGAAAATGCACCCAACATACCTGCAATTACTACTTTTCTTGTTGATAATTTTGTACTCTTAATCATGTTATCCCTCCGTTCCGACTCCTGTGGATGTCGGACATTTTAATTTTAAAAACAGTTCCCAAAACAGTCCGGCTCAAAACATGATACCGGCTATTTCAACTAATATTCTAACAGGCCGGAATATATTTTGCAATAGGTATTACACATAACCCTTTTCTCCTCTTACGGAAACTTGGCCTGATGAAACCGTTTCTCTGCTGCCGTCTTCCAATTCAACCAACAGCAGCCCGTCTTCGTTAATATGGACGGCAGTCCCCCTTTTTTCCGACTTACCCTGCACAATTCTGATTTTTCTTCCCAATAAGGCGGAATGGTTTCTGACTATAGATAATGTTTTGTCCATGCTTAAATCTTTAATATAATCCTCATATAAAATTTCGAAATTCTTTAAAACGCTTATCAAAAGTCCGGTACAGTCTATTTTTTTACCGCTTTCTATAAAAAGCGAAGTGGCATTTTTCTCTATATCATCGGGCAGATATCCCATATTAACATTTATACCTATACCTACTACTATATAATTGATTCCGCTCGGTCCGGCGGCCATTTCCGTTAAAATCCCGCAGACCTTTTTTCCGTTGACGACAATATCATTAGGCCATTTGATAAGTGCATCCAATTTGGTAAATTCCCTGATGGACTTGCACACCGCAGCCGCCCCTATTTGTGTCATTTTTGTACTCTCTTCAGGCGGGATTTCGGGTTTCAGGACTATACTCATCCAAATTCCCGTACCCCGGGGGGAAATCCAGCCCCTGCCTCTCCTGCCCTTCCCCGCAGTCTGTTTTTCCGCAAGTATTACCGTCCCGCTTTCTAATTTATCAATGTTTTCCCGGGCGTAATTGTTGGTGGAACCAATACTGTCCAGATAAATAACTTTCCTCCCCATAGTGTTACCCGAAAGAAAACTTTCTATTTCATAAACGGAATTGTTCAGGTGTTTTGCCCCGTTTCGGTTCATTACTCCACCTCCTACGTGGGAATTATAAAAATAACCTTAGGGATTGCTCCCTAAAGTTATTTAAAATGTTTTTCATTATTATTTTATCTTTTTCAGTCTTCCCTTATTCCGTCAATTTCATTTTCATCTTTTCCGCTGTCCCTTTTATATTCTTTGGTTTCTACACCCGGGGTTATTTCCACTCGTTTATTTTTTTCAATTTCATCCATTTTCG
The DNA here is from genome assembly GCA_964406195.1 of uncultured Alkaliphilus sp. Taxonomy (GTDB): domain Bacteria; phylum Bacillota; class Clostridia; order Peptostreptococcales; family Natronincolaceae; genus JAAZJW01. The sequence goes on from CAYOQX010000008.1 coordinate 10,584, forward strand.
CCTGGGCACTTTCCAAAGTATCTTCTTCTCCGATTGTCACCTCACCGCTGAAGACCATCTCAAATTCTTCCGCATTCAAAGTCTCCACCGATAGAAGTGCCTGAGCCACGGCGTGAAGTTTATCCATATTTTCAGTCAATAATCTTTCTGTTTTTTCATATGCCTCATCGATAATACGCCTTGTTTCCTTGTCTATTTCGGCTGCAATGGCTTCGGAATAATTTTTTGTAGTGTGGAAGTCTCTTCCGACAAATACTTCTTCTTCATCGCTGAAACTTATTGAACCCAGTTTTTCACTCATACCGTACTTGGTAACCATTGCTTTGGCAATTGAAGTTATCTTCTGTAGGTCATTTTGCGCTCCGGTACTTATATCATCCAACACTAATTGTTCCGCTATGCGTCCGCCCAGCAGATGCACTATCCTGTCTTCCATCTCCGACTTGGTCGCGTAGTATCTGTCTTCCGTAGGCAATACCATAGTAAAGCCTCCGGCCCTGCCTCTCGGGATTATAGATACCTGATGCACAGGATCCGAATCCGGAAGCAGTCTGGCAACCACAGCATGGCCTGCTTCATGATATGCGGTGAGCCTTCTTTCCTTCTCACTTATTACACGACTTTTCTTTTCTATTCCTGCAATTACTTTTGTAATGGCTTCCTCTATAGTTGCCATTTCTATTACATTTTCGCTCCTCCTTGCAGTTAAAAGAGCAGCCTCATTCATAAGATTTTCTATATCCGCCGGAGTAAATCCGGGAGTTCTTCTTGCCAATACCTGCAGGTCAACATCCTCCGCCAGGGGTTTACCTTCGGAGTGTACCTTTAATATAGCCTGTCTGCCTTTTATATCCGGTGTGCTTATTGCTATCTGGCGGTCAAACCTTCCGGGCCTCAGCAATGCCGGGTCCAATATATCCGGTCTGTTGGTGGCGGCTACAATTATGACACCTTCATTTTCTCCGAAACCGTCCATCTCAACCAACAGCTGATTTAATGTCTGTTCCCTCTCGTCATGTCCTCCTCCGAGTCCCGCACCTCTCCTTCTGCCTACTGCATCTATCTCATCGATAAATATTATGCATGGAGAGCTTTTTTTCGCCTGTTCAAACAGATCACGCACACGCGAAGCACCGACACCTACAAACATTTCCACAAAATCGGAACCGCTGATGCTGAAAAAAGGCACTTCCGCTTCACCTGCGACAGCTTTTGTCAGGTATGTCTTACCCGTTCCGGGCGGACCTACCATTAAAACACCTTTCGGTATCCTTGCACCTAAATCCATGTATTTTTTGGGATTTCTTAAGAAATCCACAATTTCCTTCAATTCTTCTTTTTCTTCATCCAGTCCTGCAACATCCTTAAATGTTATTTTGGTTTTTTCATCCTCTTTGTACAACTTTGCCCGGGTCTTTCCAAATGACATTACACGGCTGCCTCCGCCTTGGGACTGCTGCATAAATACAAACCAAAATACCACAAATATCAGTATCATAAGAACAGAAGGCAACATCTCTATAAACCAAGGTGTGCTCGGCTGCGGTGCGGCTTCAAATTTCAGCACCCCCGCCTTAATTTGACTGTCTATCACCTCGGTAAACTCTTTTTCATTAAATACCTCGGGCACAAAAGATTTGAAATTAACCTTCTCATTATCTATAGTCATGACTCCCTCAATAAAACGGTCAACCATATAAATTTCATCTATATTTTCCTTTAATAGCTCCTGGTATAAGCTAGAAAATTCAATATCTACTACATGTGGGGTTTTGTTTCCAACTTGTTGGACTATAAATAACAAAACAATGAACAGCAAAATATAAAAGCTTGCTCCTCGAAAAAATCTTCTCAAACAAAGTCCTCCTCTCATCCTTGATGCACAAAATGCCACATTCCATAATTTTATCATAATATATATCTTAAAACAACTGAAATATTAATTATCAAAGGTTATTTCCAGTACACGCTTGGTTTCGTCAGTTATTTTATATTTTTCGCTGATTCTAAATCCCACTACCCACATAATATTATCACCGTCACATATAAGAGGAACCCTGTCCCTCTCATTGCGGGTAACCTTGTAGTCAATAAAGAAATCCTTCAGTTTTTTGCTTCCCGTAAGACCCAGCGGATAAAAATAATCCCCGTCCTTACGATTTCTGACATTTAATACACCCTTGATTTTGTCATAATCGAAACATTTGCGATACTTGTCCCTGGATATTTCCTTAATATTCTCACGTTCTATAACCTTGGTTTCAAAAACACCGCCTACCTCCTGCAAATCGAAGCTGCCTTCTATGGGCAGTTCATAATGAAATACCTTATCCCCCCGATCCTCCGTTGTAAAACAAATATTTTTATAGTTTATTTTGGCAATCAGCCCCATAGGCAGTGTTATCCTCTTTCCGGTCAGGCCCCTGTGCATCAATTCCAGCACATCCTGTACATGTTTATACCCTAATAATTCCTGCCTCCCCAACAATTGTTCACCTGCCAACCGAACTATCCTGGATTGCAGTGCACTATGCAATTTTTGTATGTCTTCTATGGGTATTTCCAGGCTGTGCTTACTTTGTTCGACAATCAAATCCGCATAGATACCCCTTGCCATTTCCTCTATAAAATCAAAATCATCTTTTAATGTTTCTGCGGTATTAACCAGGTTTGCTATGATGTTTGGATTGTAGTCTTCCTCCAAATATGGAATTAATTCAAGCCTTATTTTATTTCTGTGATATATGGATTCCAGGTTGGATTTATCAATCCGCGGCGATAAATTATGTTCCTCACAATATTTTTCTATGCTCTCCCTGTCTACATCAAGCAGGGGCCTTATAATTTTCCCCCGTCTGATATGTATTCCGGCCAAACCCTGCAGGCCGGTTCCCCTCAGGAGCCTCATGAGGACAGTCTCCGCCTGGTCATTTTTGTTGTGGGCTACGGCAATTCCGGATGCTCCGGCTTTTTGTGCAACCTCCTCAAAGAAGTCGTAGCGAAGTATGCGTCCGGCTTTCTCCGGAGATAATCCGTGCTTTTCCGCATATCCGGGTACATCCATACTTTTAATGAAATAAAGTATGTCTAATTTCTCACAGAGATCGGATACATATTGAGCGTCTATCTGGGCCTCTATACCCCGAAAATTATGATTCAAATGTGCACCATACAGGCCCAAGTTATATTCTTCCCTAAGTCGGTGAAGTACATGTAGCAGACATACGGAATCCGGTCCCCCGGAAACCGCTACAACAATTTTGTCCCCTTCTTCTATAAGTTTATGTTTTTCAATTGTTTGCCTCACTTTGTCTAACATAATATATTTTCATCCTTCGCATCTTTAATTGAAATTATTTATAATGTAAAGAAGATTACTCCATCCTAAGCAAGGTACAGGATGGAGATAAATTCCTGTTACTGCCTTTTCTATAATTATACCATATATACAACAATGCCAGGATTTAGTATAATATGAGTATACTGTATATATAAATCAGGTGCAATACATATTTAGGAGTAAAGCAGTATGATTATAATACCGTTTCGGGTTGACAAATATAAATGATAGGTCTAGTATTTTAAATAAGATTAACAGTGTTTAAAAACAAATTTGGGGGAAGCAAATTGAACAAAAAACGGATTATAAACGCAGTGCTTACAATAATTATTATAGCGGTGTTGAGTGCTGTGATAATGGTAATGACTTTTGCATTTTCATCGGCTGCACTAAACATGTCCCTAATTAAAAGTTATTTTAAACAGGGCACACTTATACTCATGAATTTTATTCCGATATTTTTATTGATGGGTTTTATATACCTGATTTCCAACAGGCTGTGGCTGGGATACATTGTTACGGCCGCGGTATGCACAATAATGGGTATAGTCAACAAATTGAAATTGACATACAGAGATGAACCCTTTGCTTTTATAGATATCAAACTGGCAAGCGAATCGCTTGAAATGGCAAAAACATATGATTTAACATTGGGTCCAAAGGTAATAATAGCCATATTGGGTTTAATCGGGGTGGGAATAGTATTAAAAATATTCTTTCAACCTAAAATAAGAACAAGAAACATAAGAGTAGCCCTTATACTACTTCTTACCATATTATCGGTTGTTATATTCAAAGGTTACTATTTTAATCCCAATGTGTATGCGGAACTTGGGGATGCGGGCCTTATGAATATGTGGATATATTCACAATCCTATCAATCCAAGGGGCTTGTATACCCGTTTATATACAGTATACAGGATGTAAAAACAAACCCGCCCGAAGGATATAACGAGGAGGCCGCCGGGGACAACCTGAATCAATATATCTACAGGGATATTCCCGCAGATAAAAAAATAAATATAATATCCGTCATGTTGGAAGCCTATAACGATTTTTCAGAATTTGAAGACGTGGACCTGAATGTAGATATATATGAGGAATTTCACAAGTTGCAAAAAGAATCCGCCCACGGTAAATTGATAACAAATACATTTGCGGGGGGCACAATAGATGCCGAAAGGGCATTTCTGACAGGATACCATTCACATCCAAAATATTTTAACGACACAAATTCATTTGTATGGTATCTGAAAGAACAGGGATATAGAACTGAAGCTATGCACCCCTTTACCGGTTCCTTTTATAACAGAAGAAACATAAACAACTACCTGGGATTTGATAAATACGACCATTATGATAACAAATATAATCAGATTCAAGAAGCACATCTTATGGATATGGATTTTTTTGATTTCATAATAGAAGGGTTTGAAAACAGCAAACGGGATAATAAACCGTATTTCAATTTCTCGGTAACATACCAAAATCACGGTCCCTATTCCGATGAAAAACTCACGGATACACAATATTTGGTTAAAAAAGAGCATTACGACGACCCTACCTATAATATAATGAACAACTATATGGCGGGAATAAAACAAACCGATGAGGCCCTTAAAAAAATGTTCGATTATTTCAGGAATGAAGAAGAACCTGTAATGATAGTAGTGTTCGGCGACCATAATCCCTGGTTGGGACCGGATAACAGCGTGTATAAAATGTTGGACATTGATTTGGACTTGGGGAACGTAGAGGGATTTAAAAACTATTACCAAACCCCATATATAATCTGGGGAAATGATACGGCCAAAGAAATTCTCGGGAAAAATCCGATAAAAGAACCAAGAACCATCAGCCCTAACTTCCTTATGTCTGAACTGTTTGATTATTTGGACTGGGAAGGAAACGAATATATGCAGTATATAACTGATATGAAAGAGGAAATTGATGTAAACCACGGTTTATATTTTAAAGAAAACGGGGAGTTTACGACAGAGTTATCGGAAAAAAATAAAAAGACCTGGGAAGAGTTCAGGGACGTGGAATATTATTACAGCAACAATTTTAGGAACAACTTTAAAAAATAAAACTGCTGCTTAAAATACTTAGGGGGAATTTTAATGAAAAAAGATGTGAATATCGATTGGGAAAAACTTTCATTTGAATACATTAAGACGGACTTCCGATATGTATCCGGGTGGAAGGACGGAAAATGGGATGAAGGTAAGTTAGTAGAAAAAAACACATTAACTATCAGCGAGGGATCCCCTGTTCTTCATTACGGACAACAATGTTTCGAAGGAATGAAGGCATACAGAAGAAAAGACGGTACAATCCAACTTTTCAGACCCGACCAAAATGCTAAAAGGATGCAGCCGTGTTTTGATGCCGGAGATACCCGAGGATAAATTTATCGATGCATGTATCCGGGTGGTCAAAGCCAATGAAGCATATGTTCCTCCGTACGGAACCGGTGCCACCCTATACATGAGACCCTTTACTATAGGTGTAGGAGACAACATAGGTGTGGGACCGGCCTCCGAATATATATTCAGCATATTTTGTCTGCCGGTAGGTGCCTATTTTAAGGGTGGCTTGGCTCCCGTCAATTTTATTACAACGGAATACGACAGGGCTGCTCCCTTCGGTACGGGTGCAATCAAGGTGGGAGGAAACTATGCGGCAAGCCTTCTTCCGCACAAAATTGCGGTTGAAAAAGGTTTTGCGGACTGTATCTATCTGGACCCGGCTACTCATACAAAAATTGAGGAAGTAGGTGCGGCCAACTTTTTCGCTATAACCGAGGATAATAAATTTGTAACTCCGAAATCACCTTCCATACTGCCCAGCATCACCAAATATTCGCTTATGCATGTGGCGGAAAAATATTTAAACATGGAAGTGGAAGAAAGAGATGTGTTTATTGACAATCTGGACGAATTCAAAGAGGCCGGTGCATGCGGGACAGCCGCGGTTATTACTCCAATCGGAGGAATCGAACACGAAGGAAAACTCCATGTATTCCACAGTGAAACCGAGGTAGGGCCGGTTACAAAACAATTATATGATACGCTCTGCGGAATTCAATTCGGCGATATTGAAGCCCCGGAGGGATGGATTGTTGAGGTAAAATAAAACTTTTAGATATTATTGAAACCCGGAAAATATAAGATATTGAATGAAATAAGATTCTTGAGCATTCTAAAATAGGGTTTATTAATACCCCCCTGCCTGTAACGGCAGGGGGGTTTTAAACAAAATCCGGCAGGAATTTCCCCACTCTCATAATCAGTGGAGCATGTCGCCGGTTACATTCCTATAAGTGGTAAACAGCAGAAAATACCGCCGGCTATATTTCTATAAGCAGTAGTGCATCTCGCCGGTTACGACTATAGCCCTATAATATCCTTAAATTCCTTCAGCGAGGTGTACGGAAAAATCGGGTATCTGTTCAATTCCAACAGTGAATCCCCGGGACTTACACTTCCCGGTTCAATGGTAAATGCCATTCTGTAACCTAAATCCTTTAATATTTCCAATGTTTCCTCATTATAATGTCCGTACGGATATGCAAAATAAACCGTGTCCAGTACCTGCATACTCGTTTCCAAATCGGATTTTATTTCATCCAACGGGCCCGTCACAAGATAGCCCTGCTCATTTTCACCTAATTTATGCAAATCATGGGTGTGGGAGGCATATTCAAATACATCCCTGCTGCTTTCTATTTCCCCCCAACTCAAATGCTGGATCTCATTGGCGTCAAAGGGAACAGTATCATCTGTACTCCAACCTGAGATAAGGAAAATCACCCCGTTGAATCCGTATTTCTTTAGGATGGGGTATGCATATTTATAATTGCTTTTATATCCGTCGTCAAAAGTAATAACTACACTCCGCTTGGGAAGTTTAATTTCCCCCTTTATAAATTTCTCCAATTGGTCCAATGAAACGGTATTGTATCCGTTTTTGTGCAGAATATCCATATGCTCCTCAAAAGTTTCTACGGATAAAATTGCACCGTTGTCCCCAAAGGTATTTTCTTCATCCCTAAGGAGATGGTGATACATTAAAACAGGAACATTTTCCGCCCATTTCCCCGTTTCCGATAAGAACCTGTTGTATATAAAAAATAATGTAATGCATAATATAAGACCTGCAGAAACTAATCCCAATACTGTTTTTTTGTTTTTTCTCATGTTTTTCCCCATATCTTTCTTCATATATTAAATCTACTGAAACAATATTTCAAATGCCGTATAATCATTGTCGGAGCGGAGTTCTATAGTTCCGTCATAACAATTTACTATCCTGTTAATATTGTATAAACCATAACCCCTGTTTTCTCCTTTTTTAGTTGAAAAACCCCTTTGAAAAACCTTGTCTATGTGGTTTTGCTGAATTGTTTTTCCCGTGTTCCATACCTTTATTATTTTAGAATCTTCTTCTACCCCCAGTGTCAAAACAACCCTGGGGTTGTCATCGCCACCGCTTTCGGCGGCTTCAATAGCATTATCCAACAGGTTGCCCAACAATTCCACAAGTTCATATTTTTCGAGAGGGTATTCGGGAACCCTTTCCTTGAGTTCGATTTCGAAAGAAACATTTTTTGTCCTTGCAAGGGCTTTTTTACTATATATAATTGCACTTAATACCTGATCGTCAATATTTAATAACCTGTCAACAGGTTGTATGTTGTAAAGCAATTTATCTATGTATTCCTTGGTTTTTTCTTTTACCTGCACATCATCCCCGATTTGCACTATTCCGTATAGCACACTCAAATGATTTTTAAAATCATGCTGTTTTTGCCTCATCTCGTGCACCATACCCTTCAGGACGGGTATATATTTCTCGTGAACATCGATAATTCTTTGCTGCTGCCTGATTTGTATAGATTGAAACAAAAAGTACATATTTAATGTTGCCCAAATAACAATAATTATTATTATATGTGATATATGGTTCCACATAAAGTTTTCATAAATCCTGCATGCATACATGAGCAGTAATATCACCGCTGTAGTACTGACGGCTGTAACCATTATATGGTCCTTGTATTTCAAAATATATTGATGAACCTTTTCAAGCCTTGCAAATCTGTTTATAAGTATACCTGCTGCAAGAACAGCCAGATCAATCAGCAATAAATTTCCGAATGAAACAACCTTAACACCTGTAATCCAAAACCAAATACTTGCAAAGCCGAGTTCAATGGCGGCAATGGCGATTATCACTATAAGGAGTTCTATAATTGTTTCTTTAATAGGTAATTTAAATAACAATATAACCATAATACACTGTACAACATAGTTAATCAGGAAACCGGTGTTTATTTCATATATGTAGAATATTGTCGATAAAATTGATGCAACCGATACTGCATACATACTCTTTTTTCTATCCGAACCGATTTTCCTATTCAGTTTGCCCCACATCAAAAATATGGATGACATTTGTAATAAAGACAGGATAGTTATTTCATACCATTTCATAAGAATTCCCCCCAGTTTGCGGCCTAACTCAGGAATTTAAAAATATAATCCGGTCAACCGGATTCAATCTAAGCCACTCCCACTTGTCCGTCGTCCCACCGAGTTCATTGGAATGGGGCTTGTTAAAAATCTAATTTGGCCACTGAATTTATTATATCAGTTATTAGATTTCTTTTCCATTCATCAATTTTTGACAAGCATAGACAAATCTCTCTTTTCACAATATTTAAGCCGTATTCCATCCATATTCCCTCATATTATAATTAATTGCTTTTTCCAAACCGGTTGGAAAAATCCTTTCTGTAAATATCGGCTAAAAAAGTCCCTTCCGTGAATATGGGAGGGGAAAGTATCAAAATTGGTTGAATAACCTATGTCCATATTCCTATTTTTCTGATTTTATTATACCTGTAAACAAGTAGCTGTTCTATATTCAGTTTTTTAAGCCTGTTCAGTTCATCCGATACATAATTTTTTATATTTTCTACCATGAAATCTATATCTTTATGCGCCCCGCCCAGGGGTTCCTCTATGATTTTGTCTATAACACCCAGGGACAGCAGGTCCTGTGCCGTAAGTTTCATAACATCCGCTGCTTTTTGTGCAAGTGTAACGTCCTTCCAAAGTATGCTGGAGAGTCCTTCCGGGGATATTACCGAGTATATGGAGTTCTCCAACATACATATTCTGTCGGCAACCCCGAGCCCTAAAGCCCCGCCGCTTCCGCCTTCTCCTATAACTATAGATATGACCGGGGTTCTAAGTTTACCCATTTCAATAATATTTATGGCTATTGCCTCCCCCTGTCCCCTTTCTTCCGCACCCAATCCACAATAAGCCCCGGGTGTATCTATAAAGGTCAAAACCGGTCTTTTAAATTTTTCCGCCTGTTTCATCAATCGCAGTGCTTTTCTATATCCTTCAGGATGGGGCATCCCGAAATTTCTCCTAATATTTTCTTTTGTATCCTTCCCTTTCTGATGACCTATAACAGTGACGGGAATGTTTTGGAACATTCCTATACCCCCTACTATGGAGCTGTCATCTCCATAAAATCTGTCTCCATGGAATTCAATAAAATCTTCTATCAGCCTGTTTATGTAATCTAAGGATGTCGGCCTTTGCTGTAATCGTGCAAGTTTGATTTTTCCCCAGGGCGTAAGATTTTTATAAGCATCCCGTCTCATTTTCTCAACCTTTTTTGACAACACATCTATTTCATCAGTCAGATCTACATCATTTTCCTTGGCAAAATCCTTCAATCTCATAATTTTGTTTTCGAGTTCTATTATGGGTTTTTCAGCTTCCAAAGCATTATACATTAATCCCACCGCCCGATGCATGAATTTTAAGTACACGGGACAATAGGGTTCTCATATTTTTTCTGTGAACAATTTTGTCGACGAAACCCTTTTCTTTCAAAAACTCCGCCCTCTGAAACCCTTCCGGCAGTTTTTGTTTAATAGTCTGTTCGATAACCCTCGGACCCGCAAAGCCGATTAATGCACCGGGTTCCGCAATAATTATATCTCCGAGCATTGCAAAGCTGGCGGTCACCCCGCCTGTTGTCGGATCGGTTAGAACCGATATATACAGCAGACCTTCCTCTCCCAACCTGCCCAGGGCAATCGATGTTTTGGCCATCTGCATCAATGATAAAATTCCCTCCTGCATTCTCGCGCCCCCCGATGCCGTAAATATAATTACGGGAAATCTTTTTTCAATTGCTTTCTCTGCCGCCCTGGTTATTTTCTCACCTACAACCGAGCCCATGCTTCCCATCATGAAATTAGGGTCCATTATACATATAATACAATCTTCACCCTTTATCTTCCCTTCACCGGTTACCACGGCCTCTTTTTCACCGCTGTTTTCCTTTGCAGCCCTGATTTTATCCGTATAGTTCGGGAAATCCAACGGGTTGGTTGTTTTTAGATCCGTATCATATTCTACAAATGTCCCTTCATCTATTGTAAGGTTAATCCTTTCCCTGGCACCAATCCTGGGATGGCTGTCCTGAATAAAATCTTCCGGCCCAACGGACTTTCCGGGACCGCCGCCGGAGATCTTTTCAAAACTGTCGACAGTTGTAGTTCTTATTCTGTTATCATCATCTTTATAAAGCATCAATGTTGCATATTTTTTTCTGCTTTTCCTGCTAAAGAGATCCTTAAGCATTTTATATCCCCTCCCAATCATGCATCGCCGCCGAGCAATTCTCTCTCCACAAACAAGGTATCTATTTTATTTTCCAAAAATCCTCTGCTGCCCAATATCTGTTTTTGAAATTCGATATTTGTATTTACACCTGTAATAAACATTTCATCCAAGGCCCTTTTCATCCTGTTTACGGCTTCGTCCCTGTCTTTTCCCCATACCGCAAGTTTCCCGATCATGGAATCATAGGTCGGAGGAATAGTATATCCGCTGTAGATATGACTGTCCACCCTGATACCGCATCCCCCGGGAACAAAATATCCGTCTATCTCCCCGGGACAAGGCCTGAACCCATTTCCGGGATCCTCGGCATTTATCCTGCACTCAATGGAATGACCGTTAATTTCTATCTCATCCTGCGAAATATTCAATCTTTCCCCATAAGCTATTTTTATTTGTTCTTTTATCAAATCTATCCCCGTAACCATCTCCGTTACCGTATGTTCCACCTGTATCCTTGTATTCATCTCTATAAAATAAAAATTATTATACCCGTCCAATAGGAATTCTACAGTTCCCGCATTTGTGTAATCGATTGCCCTTGCCGTTTTTAAGGCAACCTCACCTATTTCGGTTCTCAAATCCCGGCCTATAGCCGCACACGGTGCTTCCTCCAATATCTTCTGGTTTCTCCTCTGTACGGAGCAATCCCTCTCTCCCAAATGAATTATATTCCCGTGATTGTCCGCCAATATTTGAAACTCTACATGCCTGGGTCTTTCCAAAAATTTCTCAATATATACGGAATTATCATTAAATGCGGTATCCGCTTCCAGCCTGGCTATATTAAATTTATCAGTCAACTCTTTTTCGTCATAAGCGGTCCTTATACCCCTTCCCCCTCCCCCGTTGGAGGCCTTAATTATAACCGGGAACCCGATTTCTTCGGCTATACTGAGTGCCTCCGATATTTCATCTGTGGGACCTGCGGAACCCGGTATAACAGGTATGCCAGCCTCCCCCATTATTCTTCTTGCTTCCGACTTGTTACCCATTTTTTCCATATGTGTCTTTTGGGGGCCGATAAATTTTAAACCGTTTCTTGTACATGCATCCACCAGCCTCAAATTCTCGGCAAGAAATCCATAACCGGGATGTACAGCCTCACATTCCGTTACCAATGCCGCACTTATTATATTATGTATATTTAAATAACTTTTTCCCGCCGAAGCGGGTCCTATACAGATTGCCTTATCTGCCATATGTACGTGAATGGAATCCTCATCTATTTCCGAATATACGGCTACGGTCTCTATTCCCATTTCCTTACATGTCCTGATTATCCTGAGTGCTATCTCACCCCTGTTAGCAATAAGTATCCTTTTAAACATTTAATATTTACCTCCTGATCAACATCAAAGGTTGCCCGAATTCCACTATACTGTCATCCTCCACCAGTATTTCCATGACCCGACCTTCACATTCGCATACTATTTCGTTCATTATTTTCATGGCCTCTATAATGCATAATGTTTGGCCTTCTTCTACCGTGTCTCCTACATTTACAAAGGGAGGATTTTCCGGGCCTGATGCCTTGTAAAATGTTCCTACCATAGGTGATTTTATAATAAAGGTATTTTCATCACTGATTAAATTTCCGTTATATTCTATTCCCCTGATTTCATCTTTAAGCTCTTGGACACTGCTGCCTGTTATCTTTGCCGATACATTGCCGTTTTCCGGATGATCCGCGGTTTCGAATGTATGATTTGCAGATTCAAATGTATGACCTACAGTTTCAAATGCATGATTTGCAGATTCAAATGCATGATTTGCAGTTTCGGATGTGTTATTCCCACCGCCCACTCTTTTCGATATCATTATTTTGATGTCATTTTTTTCAATTTCTACCCTCTCTATGTTTGTTTTATCTATTGCGATAATGAGATCCCTTATATCCCTTATATTCATTTTAATACCCCCTGGCTTATTATCCGTTACTAGCACCTGGTACTAATGATTAATACTACAATATTATATCATATATGCAGGTTGCAGTGCAATATATTAAAAATTATTGATAACAGAAAACAAATTTGCCAAAACTCTTTTACATATTTCCAAAGATTTTTTGTGGATTCACTGAATATAGATTTTTTCCAGTGTATAATGTGTTGAATTTACCTTGAGGTAATAAAAGTCTCTGAAAGGAGGTGCTTATTGTGGCAGTAATAAAATCAAATGAAACCAGAAATGCGTCCTGCAGATTTATTACAGAGATTGACGAGGAAGGAAACGAAAAATATATGAACAGAGCTATCGCCAATTTCAAAACGGATGCGGAGCTGGATGATGTCAATGAAACGGTGCTGGCTGTTGCTTCCCTTTATCCCTACAATGTCAAAACAGTAATATTGACAGAACGTTCCGAACTGGAAGAGGCCTAAGCAATCATCTTCTATCGGATAGCTGGAAATCCCAACCGGGGTCGAATGGCCTAAGGCCTCAAACAAAGTCGGATAGTCGGAAGTTCCAAACGGGCTCGGATGACTCGGAGTTCCAAACGGGCTCGGACGACTCGAAGTTCCAAATGGATTCGGACGACCCACAGTTCCAAATAGAGAGGGGGGAAATAAATGAACAGATATTTGAGAATGGTGTTTAAAACGGATCAGGACAAAAAAATAACTATAAGGGTCTCTACACCTAAAGAGGATCTGGATGCTGCAGAGGTTAAGGATGTAATGGATCTTATTATTGAAAACAATTCAATATATGCCGACGCCGGGGATCCGGTGGCCATAGACGGCGCTCTGATAGTTGAAACGACTACAACAGAACTGGACCTGGGCATATAACATAAACTTAAAGGCCGGATGATAATTTCTCCGGCCTTTTCCAACATTTTAAATTCTATTAATTTGATAAACTTATCAAACCTGTTAGGAATGATTTCCTTAGTTTTTCAAATCCGATTAGTTTGCAAAACAAAATTTTGAATGGAGTGTGAAAATAATGAAAAACAAATTAATACCCATAATACTTTTTGCAATGGCAATTTGTGCGGCGATATATTGTTATGCGGTTTTCCCTTCGTTTATAGTTTTTGGCGGGAAACCGTCTCCCGGCCTATGCAACACCGATTGTTATCCGCCAATACGTCTTTTATTCGTATTTGTCGGTTTTTTCATCATATTTATTATACTGGGAACCCTGCAAAACAGAGCTTACAGTCAATCCAAACCGCTGTCCTCTGTCACAGGTCCGGCAAACAGAAAAGAATTGTTTGAAAACAGAGGAACATAATTATGGATATTGCAATGGAGGATGTCCTTTTATTTATGTTTATTTATTTTTTCTGCTTCCTGGGTGCATTTTCAAAAGACCTGCTGGATATTTTCCTAAATAAAACAACGGGTATATTAATAACTAAAATATTGCTTTCCGCATTTTTTATTTCCATTATGATATATGGATTTTCAGAATGGATTTTAGCTAAGCTCCCCTACAGATCCTTTACGGCACTATGTTATACCCTGGGCCTTGTCAGTTTTGAATTATTCATCAAATACAACAACACGCAGGAATTTGTTAAATTAATTGAAAAATATAAAAGGTTCAGGGAATTTAATCGAAAATCTAAATAGGCCAAAATCACCTGCAATAAGCGGACAGGATAACC
>CAYOQX010000009.1:0-24648 GCA_964406195.1 uncultured Alkaliphilus sp.
TTGGTAAGGCTGGAAAGGTGAGGTAAGAGCTCACCAGGGGCTAGGTGACTAGTCTGCTATGTAAACCCCGTCCGGAGCAAGACCAAGCAGGGAGAAAAAAGGCGGCTACCCGTCGCTTCCCGTAGGTAGGTCGCTCGAGCCGACTGGCAACAGTCGGTCTAGATAGATGATCATCAAAGACAGAACCCAGCTTACAGGCTTAGTCACTTTAGATATTTTTAAATACAGTCCTCGGGGCTGTATTTTTGTTTATAATAAAAGAAAGGATACTCCTCCTTAAACTGGGTGCAGGATGGAGATGAATCTCTATGTTTGACCGTATGCAGGTTGTTTGCACAGGGAATATTAACTATAAAAAAACACCGGGAGGTATCTATTATGTTTAAAAGAGTATTACTGATTATAGTACTTGTTGCATTAGTTGCCGGTATCATTGTGTGGAGAAAGGATATAAATGATGGGGATATTTCACAAAATGGGAATGATGTTGTAGGGGAAATAAACGAAGGGGATAATGAGGAAAATAATAAAGAAAGTTTGCCAAACAGTAACGATACTGTAAACGGCACCGCTGAGGATAAGAACGGTGAAAAGGGTGAGGATAAAAACAGCATTGGAACAGAATACGAATTAACGGAGGAAGGTATAATAAAGCCTGAATTTGCTAAAAGGATTATTAAAAGGTCTTCAGACAAATTAATTCGTGCCATAGGCAGCAAAGATTTTGGAACAGTATCAAAATTTACCCATCCTAATAAAGGTGTAAGATTTACCCCCTATACCACCGTCTCGTTAAAACAGGATATTGTATTTGAACCAAGGGAGATAAAAGACTTCTTTAACAATCAGAATGTATATGTTTGGGGGCTTTATGATGGCAGGGGAAATGAAATTTCGTTAACTCCAAGCCAATACTATGAGGAATTTATTTATACGGAAGATTTTATAAACGCCGAAGAAACAGGGTATAATGAAGTATTGGGTGGTGGAAACAGTGTTGAAAATCAATTTGAGGTCTATGATAATGCAATAGTAGTAGAATATTATTTTCCGGGTTTAAATCCGGATTATGGTGGGACAGACTGGAAAAGTCTCAGACTGGTATTTGAACAATATGAGGATGATTGGAAATTAGTTGGGATTATTCATAATCAGTGGACAATATAATAAAAGCTGTATTTGCAGATGAATTTGTGCATGTAGAATTCGAAAAATAAATAGAATATCTGTTTATTCTTTGGAGATGATTGTATGTTTTTTATTATTGGGATAACGTCCAAAAGGGATAAACTGGACTTTAATCAGAATATGATATGCTCAAACTGTGGGAGATATGGACGTTATGAAATTATTATGGATTATACATGTTTTAGTTTGTTCTTTATACCTATATTAAAATGGAATAAAACATATTATGTTAGGAATAGTTGCTGTGGCAGCATCTATTCAATTAAAAACAATATTGGTGACAAAATAGCCAGGGGTAAAAACATAAATCTGGAAGAATGCCATTTACAATTAGTTCAGAAAGGACGGACCTATTCCGTAAAGCGATGTACAAATTGCGGTTTTGAGATGGATAATGACTTTCAATACTGTCCTAAATGTGGAACCGGTATCCAATAATAATGCTGTGTCATCCTCGGTGAAATCACTTTTCCAAATTCGGGTCCGGGTTTATTTCAGAGTATCAAGAAAATTTTTAAGTATCCTGGCGGTAATTCCCCATATGGTATAATTTTTATATTTATAGAAATAGACAGGACATATACCTGTTTTCCAGTTATATGCTTTCCCGTTTTGTATCAGATGGAATGGAAAATTCTCGGGAGGATCCAGGTCAATCTGTATATTGCTCAATAAAGGTTCATAATTCAGGAGTTCTTTTATCGGAACAGAAAATATAGATGCAACTTCATGTTTGTTAAATTTAATAGAATCAAATTCTACATTATTGAGGAACCCGCAAAATGAATATATCGCCATGTTCGATGTAGTGATCAAACAGGATAATTTACTGATAATTTCAATATTGTTTGTAGGTATGTTCAGTTCCTCAGAAGTTTCTCTTATAGCACAGTCTAATGGATTCTCATTTTTCTCAATCTTACCTCCCGGAAAACATATTTCACCGGGCTGACTATTGAGAGATAGTGCCCTGACTTCGAAAAGAATGTGGGATTCATTATTTATTCTGATTATAGGAACAACAACTGCTGATTCACGGGTAGAATTCAATATGGAAAACTGTTTATTTTTTAATGTTTTTTTAATCAACGAGATGTCCATGTTGTTATAATACCCCCTTTGTTGCTTTGTACTATAACCATTATATCATGTTATTTTTGGGATGCGGATGATTAGCTGTAATTTTTTTAAAATTGAAGGGATTGATTGTATGTATGATGATATTGGGGAGATATTATTTACAAAGGAAGAGATCGACCGAAAGGTACGGGACTTGGGTAAACAGATATCAAAGGATTATGGTAAACATAGTAAAGATGATGAAATAATCGTTGTAGGTGTACTTAAAGGTGCCAGTATTTTTATGGCGGATTTGATTCGGCAAATAGACATACCGATTTGTGTTGACTTTATTGCTGTTTCCAGTTATGGATATTCTACTAAAAGCTCCGGTATAGTCAGAATATTAAAAGATCTGGACCTTGAAATTGAGGACAAACATGTTTTAATAATAGAAGATATCATAGACACAGGGTTAACACTGAGATACTTAACGAACAACTTGAAATCGAGAAACATTAAAAGCCTAAGGATATGCACATTGCTCGACAAACCCGGAAGAAGGAAATGTGAATTGGACATAGACTATATAGGGTTTGAAATCCCGGATAAATTCGTTATAGGTTATGGAATAGATTATGGTGAAAAATACAGAAACCTACCATACATAGCAGTAATGAAAGAATAGTCAGCTTATTTTTCAATTTCATTTATTCCCTTTAATTGTATAAAAACATAGATAATTATTAATACTATAACTAATTTATGTTTTAGGAGGGATAGTCTTGGGTGATACAGATTTTGATGCTATAAAAAGTAGATTTATTGAGGCTGATTTAGATGAGAAAATTAGAATTTATACAACAACTACAGGCCTGACAGTAGAGCAATTTAAGGAATTATTAAGGCATTTTCCTCTGCAGCATCTGGATAAATTAGAGAGGGCTATGGCATAGTTAGAAATTTTGTACCGACAGCCACGGAAAATTGTTTTCCGTGGTTATATTTTTGCTTAACTACGGAATCAGGTATCAATTTTGACAATAGTATAAGTTAACTATTATTGGAAAGAATAAGATAAAGTCGATTGTTGATTTATCGAGCATATCAGATCAGACTACAAGAAGTTTCAACAGAGGGGCGTTGGTTGTGAAAAAGGTAGGTTCGGCATTCAGGTTTATAGTTGATAAAATAAAAGATCGAAAAGGAGACAGGGGTGATAGTTTACGTTTTAAAAATTATTATTTAAGAACCGATAACGATAACAGAAATATTTTTGTAAAAATATTTGATTATTTAATATGGAAAATGATCATATTTTGTATATTGTTTCTATTTTTATACTTGAGGACAAATCAATTATATCCGTCTGTTACCGTTACATCGATTATTGTTATTGTGTTGCATAGTATTTCTATGAGAAACAGAAATCACAAATTTCAACAAATGAAAAGACAAAAGAGGCAATACATCGCAAATCGGAGAGTTTATAATGAAATTATGAACAAAACAACAGATGATATGGAGGATTATATCAAAGAAATATTTTCACCTTTGGGTTTTGGCAGGTTTGAATTTATAGAATGTGCCCGGAGATATATATTATTAACATCTTCATATGAGGAAGAAAAAGTAATGATACTGTTCAATATATATAAAAACGATTTTGATGTTGAACTCAAAGAAGTAAAGGAATTTGTTTGTACCATGACAGCCGGCAAAATAAAAAAGGGTATATTCGTTACTACATCTGATTTTACGAATGATGGTTATGAATTTACAAACAAACTAAGCAAAAATTATATTTTATTGCTTATCAATAAAAAACAGCTGTTGAAAATAATTGAACAAAGCAATTTATTTCCCGATGAGGGAGAAATAGATGAAATAATTGAAAGCAAAATAAGCAGAGGAACAAACAGGTTAAATAAATATAAAAAAACGGTTTTATCTAAAAATAAAATCAAAGGATATGTAACCCTGGGTATATATTTAATACTGGCATCTTGGTATACCCCTTATACAATTTATTATATAACTGTCGCAAGTACTACTTTGGCATTGTCACTCATTACATTTATATTTAACAGATGGTATGGTTCCGAGACAGAACAAGATGATTCAATAGACCTTGGAAAATTATTGAGTAATGTATAATCAAGTATATTGCTTCGTATGGAACAAATAATACAGATTAATATACAATTTTTATTGAATAAATAATATGGGTTAGAATTTTTAACATATTTGTTTGATTTTTAGTATGAAAACAAATATAATACTATATAATATACAGAAAACTACTGATAGGGGGATCATCATGAAAAAGAAAATGTTACCTGTAGCATTATCAAACAGGCATATTCATTTGACCGAAGACGATGTTGTGGCACTATTTGGTGAGGGTTATGAACTGACCAAACTAAGAGACCTATCACAACCGGGACAATATGCGTGCGAGGAAAAGGTAGATCTGGTTGGACCCAAAGGTACCATCGAGGGAATTAGGGTCGTAGGTCCGACTAGGCCAAATACACAGGCCGAAATTTCTATAGCGGACGGTTTTGGATTGGGAGTTGTTCCTCCGGCAAGGGATTCAGGTGATATAGCAGGAAGTCCGGGAATGAAAATAGTAGGGCCAAAAGGCGAAATAGAAGCCGAGGAAGGGTTGATTGTTGCAGCAAGGCATATACATATAAACAACGAGGATGCAAAATTGCTGGGTGTAGTCGACGGACAGAGAGTCAAAATCAAAACTTCCGGGTTCAGGGCCCTTGTGTTTGAAAATGTACTGATAAGAGTTGGCGATAATTCCGTTCTTGAAATGCATATTGACATAGAAGAAGGTAACGCCGCCGGGCTCAAAAATGGTGATATGGTTGAATTAATTACAGATTGATATGAAGGCCGGTATTGGAGGACAAATTTTTTGTCCTCCTTAACCGATTATATACTGATTCGGGGGAATTAAGGGTGGATATAGAAAAACATATAGATCATACTGTGCTGAAGCCTGAAGCAACCGGGACGGAAGTAAAAAGGGTGTGTGATGAAGCACAAGAATATAATTTTTGTTCCGTATGTGTAAATGGAACAAATGTTGCATATGTTTATGAACAATTAAAGGAAACCGGTATAAAAGTAGCGGCTGTTGTAGGATTTCCTTTAGGGGCAACGACCACAGAAACCAAAGTTTTTGAAACCGGGAATGCTATAGAAAACGGTGCTGAGGAAATAGATATGGTTATGAATATTGGTGCATTGAAGGAAAGAAATATGGACAGGGTCTTGGACGATATAAGGGCCGTAGTCGGTATTGCGGGAAATCGGGCTATAGTTAAGGTAATAATTGAGACCTGCTTGTTAACTGATGAGGAAAAGGTATTAGCCTGCAAGTCAGCTAAAAAAGCGGGGGCTCATTTTGTTAAAACTTCTACAGGGTTCGGCTCGGGTGGTGCAACCATAGAGGATATCAAGCTCATGAGGAAGACCGTAGGTCCGGAAATGGGTATAAAGGCTTCAGGCGGAATCAGGGATTCTAAAACTGTTATAGATATGATAGAGGCAGGTGCTACACGAATTGGTGCCAGTGCATCGGTAAACATAATGAAAGATAACAAACATAGATAGTGTAGTACAATACTAAATACCTTAAAAAGTTCTGTTGCATTCCGATGCGGTAGGACTTTTAAACTATTATTTTTAATAGGTGATATACGAATTACAATATAATGGATTTAGTTTTTAAAATAATTTTTTCAGCCGAAACAAAAACTTATATTAGGTTTACAAAATATAAACATGGGGGTGTTTAGTATTAAAAAGTTATCTGAATTAACAGGCTTAATACTCATAACATTAGT
Source organism: uncultured Alkaliphilus sp. (assembly GCA_964406195.1). Classification (GTDB taxonomy): domain Bacteria; phylum Bacillota; class Clostridia; order Peptostreptococcales; family Natronincolaceae; genus JAAZJW01. The sequence goes on from CAYOQX010000009.1 coordinate 6,111, forward strand.
AATAATCATATGTTCTACTGTAACATCAAATGGTGAACAATCTTTGAACATAACAAATTGGACAGTGGAATCCAATGTTTTAGAAAATGGTGATCTGGGTGTAGTTGAAGATATAACATTTAACTTTAAGAGAAAATATAATGGTGTGTTCAGGGAAATTATTTTAGAAGGCACATCGGGTATTGATGAGATTAAGGCAATAGAAATTAATGGGGATAAAACCTTAGAATACAAAGAAGTTGAAAGCGCTAAAAAAGGAGACAATAATGTCTTTTTAGTTGATAAAAAAAATAACAGCGTGATGTTACAAATCTTTGCACCATCCAAAAATGAGCAAAAAACTTTTAGATTAATATATACTGTAAAGAATGTTGCCAAAATATATAATGATACAGGGGAACTTTTCTATAAATTCCTGGGAGAACAAAATGATACTCCTGTAGATTTTTTATCAGTGGATATAATATTGCCGTACAAAGATATAGACAACAATATAAGAATGTTTGCTCATGGGCCTTTAAACGGTGAAATACGCAAAACAACCGACGATACTATTAATTTACAGGTACAAAATGTGCCGGAAAATACCCTTGTAGAAGCCAGGATACTTTTTCCCGGGGAATTTGTGCCCAATTCACAAAACATTTTAAATAAAGATGCTTATTCGGATATTATAAATGAAGAAGCTGAACTGCAAAAAAAAGCACAGGAGGATTCAATCAGGGAAAAATCGGCATTGGCTAAAAAAGAAGCAATAGGGGATTTATTTGGAAGTATTGCAATTATATTATCAGTAATCGAGGTTTCTATATTCATTTTTCTTCTTATTAAATATCGTAGAACAAAGGACATACATGAAGAAATGGAATATTCAAAAATACCTGATGATAATACCCCTGCTGTAGCAAATTATATTACCAGCACAGGTATTGGCGGTAATACAATAACTGCTACAATATTGGACCTTTATAGAAAGGGACACATAAGGATTGATGGGGAAGAGGAATTTAAAGAGGGGGAGAAAACCCCGGAAAATTTTGTTATAACCAAAACAAAGGAAGATGATGATAATCTTTTAAATCATGAAAAGCACTTTATAAGTTGGTTAATAGACTTTATGGGAAACGGGACAACTGTAACAACCGAGGACATAGAAAATTACAGGGAAAAAAAGGGCTCTATGTTTATAAAACATTACAATAAATGGGTAGAGTTAATAAAAGAGGATGCTGTTAACAAAGGTTACTTTGACAAAAGCACCGGAAAATATGGTTTATTACTTGCTATACTTTTTCCTATAGGTTTAATATTATCGATAATATCAATGGTAAACGGAAATATGTTAGGGTTATTTTTAATATTTACATCAATTTTGATGTTATTCCAGGGTATTATATTATTATCCAGAAAATCCGATTACGGGCATTACCAATACAAGAGATGGATGGAGTTTAGAAAACACACAAAAAGAATTAATAAAAAAGATTCAGAATATGATTCAGATAAATATCCAAAAGGTATTTCTTTAATATATGGATTATCCTTTGGCATAGATAACGATATACTGAGCGGGTTTAATGTTGAAATAGCCCACAGGGAGGATGCTTTTGCTTATGGACACGGATGGTTATATTGGTACTTTATTTTTAATGGCGGTAAAGGCAATGCATTTAGCAACAGTATAAATAATTCGTTCGGCGGCACCATCCCATCAGCCGGAAAGGGAGGGGGCTTCACAGGCGGTGGGGGTTTCACCGGCGGCGGCGGAGCGGGCGGCGGCGGAGCGGGCGGATTTTAATTTAAAATAATTAAAGTCCAACCATTTGTTAGTATAAGTGGTTATAGTAGTGTTATATAATAAAAAAACAAAAATATAATGGGGGTTTATATAATGAAGGCTTTGGTTATTTTAGGTAGCCCGAGGATTAACATGAATACAGACATATTACTGAATGAAGTAATTAAGGGACTGCAGTCACAGGATGTAGAAGTGGAGAAAATAGCATTGGGACAATTAAAATTTGATTCTTGTGTTGCGTGTGATGTTTGCGCTGAAACAGGATATTGTTACAAACAGGATGATCTTACGGATATTTACAATAAATTCAATAGTTCTGATATAATAGTTATCGGCTCTCCCATGTATTTTAACTCTGTAACAGCTATAACGAAGGCTATGATAGACAGATGTCAATCGTTTTGGTCCAGCAAATACAGATTAAACCAACCGTCCATAGACAAAACCAAAAAAAGAAAAGGCATGTTTGTGGGTGTAGGGGGAGCGAAACACGAGAATATGGAAAAAGGTTTTATCGGGGCCACGGTGGTAATAGAATTATTTTTTAAGGCAATTAATGCAGAATATATGTATAATATCCTTGTAGACAATACGGATGAAATTTTTGTAGGCGATCGCAAGGAATTACTTAAAAAAGCATATAAAATGGGGACTGAACTTGCCAAGTAGTCAGCTACTTGGTTTTTTTATATATTAAACCTGAATAATATGATATCCCCGTCTTGTATTATGTATTCTTTAGCTTCCACTCTCATGAGCCCTTTTTCTCTAACTGCGGTATCACTGCCATATTTTATTAAATCCTCAAAATCAACAACCTCGGCACATATAAATCCCCTTTCAAAATCCGTATGAATTTTTCCTGCCGCCTTTGGTGCTTTTGTTCCCTTTTTTATTGTCCAGGCTTTTATTTCTTCAGATTCGGTAGTCAAAAAACTTATCAATCCCAGTAGGGAATAAGAGGCCTGAACCAAACGTTCCAATCCGGATTGTTTTAACCCCAGCTCCTCTAAAAAAATTTGTATTTCATCCTCATCCAATTCAGCTATTTCAGCCTCAATTTTGGCACAAATGGTAATCGTTTCGGCATTTTCATTTTCAGCAAATTTTTTCAATGCTTGTACATGTGGATTATTTGCACCATCATTTACAGCATCATCTTCAGATACATTTGCTACATATATTACAGGCTTTGAAGAAAGCAAATTGAAGTCTTCCAACATTTTGGCCTCATCTTCAGTGTAATCCAAAATTCTGACAGGTGTTCCTTCATTTAATGTAGTTTTGACTTTTTCCAGAAGTTTGAGTTCGGTTTTCAGGCTTTTATCACCCTTAAATAATTTTTCAGTTCTTTCAATCCTCCTTTCAACCATTTCCAAATCTGAAAAAATCAGTTCCAGATTAACTGTTTCAATATCCCTCAAAGGATCTATATTGCCATCGACATGGGTGACATCGGAATCCTCAAAACACCTAACAACGTGAATAATAGAGGACACCTCACGAATATGGGATAAAAATTTATTTCCTAATCCCTCTCCTTTGTATGCACCCTTTACTAAACCTGCAATATCATAAAATCTAACTGTAGCAGGTAATACTTTTTTATCTTTGTACATATTCTTTAAAATTCCCAATCTATGATCCGGTACGGGAACTACTCCAATATTGGGTTCTATGGTGCAAAACGGATAATTGGCCGATTCCACCCCTGCTCTTGTTATTGCATTAAACAATGTACTTTTACCTACATTAGGCAAACCGATAATGCCCAGTTTCATTAAAATCTTCCTTTCCATATCAAAAACGTATGATACTAAAGATTATACAATAATTTGTGTTTACTGGCAATAAACGAGGATTCAACAAAGTATATCCTATATAAAAGTATAACCGGGGAAAATCTGCAAGAAAACAAGGCAAAAAAACCGGTTATACCAATCAATTGAAAATAGTGAAGAATATAACTTAATAAAAAGAAAACTTTAGAGAAACAATACACATAGGAGGTGATTCTTTGAAAAACAAAAGTATAATATCGGCAATTTGTATATTGTTACTTGTATCCCTGGCAGCTATGATGGGGTGCAGGCCTGCTCAAAGACCGGAACCGCGAACAACACCTGCTCCGGGTCAAAATGATATGGATAGAGGCGGAATCATGGACAATCAAAATGTTCCCGAGACAGGTATGAGGTCCCCGGACGATAATAGGATGTTTACGGAAAATAATAGGCCTAATATAGATGACAGGACTATGGATAACAGGACCATGGATAATAGAACTATGGACAATAGGCCGATTGCAGATGATAGAACCATGGATAATAGAACTGTTACAGACAATATGGGCGACAGGGTTAATAGGATTATAAGGGAAGTAGAAAGTATAAAGGATGTCAGAAGAGCGGCGGTAGTTATTACGGAGCGTACTGCATTGGTCGGTATAGACCTAACTTCCGGAACAAAAGGGAAATTGAATAACCAAATAAAACGGGAGGTTGAAGATGCAGTTAAAAGGGCTGATAAGGATATAACCAGGGTTAGTGTAACAGCGGATCCGGACGTGTTTACGAGAATACAAAATATTGCCAGAGATATAGATAAGGGCCGTCCATTAAGTGGATTTGGCAGGGAAATAGAAGAGATTATGAGGAGAATAACACCCGGTGCATAACGTAAATTAAAAAGAATATGAATAGAGACGGGAACCCCGTCTTTATTTATTTTTAAATAAAAACCTAAACAACCCTTTTTAAAACAGATTAAATGTAATATAATGATATAATATGTAAAGCTGAAACATAAACAGATTATTCAGGGGGTGATTCGGTGAATCCGGTAGCTTTTAAAATTTTGGGAATAGAAATTGCTTGGTACGGTATATTGATTTTTTTAGGTATACTATTTGGGATCGGCGTGGCAACCTACAGAGCCAAGAAAGAAGGCTTATATTCTGATATCATAATAGATCTTGCACTCTTAGCTGTGCCCGCTGCAATCATCGGAGCCAGGGTATACTATGTTATATTCAGTTGGGATTTCTACAGACAAAATCCCTGGGAGATTTTTAACACAAGGCGGGGCGGACTGGCCATACACGGTGCTATTATTGCAGGTGTATTAGTTGGATACTTATTCTGTCGTTATAAAAAGGTCGATTTTTGGGTCCTTGCGGATGTATGTGCTCCGAGTATCATATTAGGCCAAGCAATTGGAAGGTGGGGGAATTTTATCAATCAGGAGGCACATGGGGGACCTACAAATTTACCTTGGGGTATTGAAATTGAAGGTGTAAAGGTGCATCCAACATTTTTGTATGAATCATTATGGAATTTCGGGGTATTTGGTTTTTTACTTTATTACTCCAATAGGAAAAAATATGATGGACAGATATTTGTTCTATATCTGATATTATATTCCGCTGCCAGGTTTTTTATAGAAAGTCTGAGAACTGATAGTCTAATGTTAGGATCCTTTAAGGTTGCGCAATTAGTGAGCATTTTAAGTATTGTAGGTGCGATTATTATAGACACAGCCCTGAGAAAGCGAAGGGCCTTTGATGGGAATCGTACTTCATAAATTATTGTATTTGCATATGGGAATTATATCATGTTACAATATAAGTGCACTTACATATAAAATTTGATATATAACACCAGAACGAGCAATTTAAAGGAAAAAAAAGTAAACCCCCAGTAACATTATAATAATCAGTTTAGTTTTGTTTGACAAGCTTCGATTATTTAAATAGAATTTGATTGTAGCTGGTTAATATAAGATTGAACAACGAGCTATATATAATAAAAATTGGGGTGAAGATATGCGAATATATGATATTATTAAAAAAAAGAGGAGATTAAACGACTCCGAGATGCATTAGACGACGCAATTCAAGAAAATAAAGATCATAAATTGATATATAGTTTGAGCACCCAACTGGACGAACTAATAGTGAATTATTATAAGGAGATAGGAATAAAAGTTAGCTAGGATATACTGGCAACTAATTCCTGAGGATTTTTATACATAGAAAATTTAGTTTAAATATATAAAAAATTTAGAATTAATATAATTATCAGTATTAATGAATTAACTATACTTATAATTAAGATAGTTAATTACAAAATTTAAATGAAGGTTATACTAAACGTGTGTTAGATAACCGATTGAAACTGCTATCATGTAGCAGTTTTTTTATGGCCTTTATTATATAGTACGTGTCTTTCCAAAATTAATTTTAAATATAGAAGGATTTTGCAAAAAATAATAGAATTAGTATATGAAAGTGGTACAAAGTGGCATATAGTGGGTTTGAAGCCCATGAGGACGGGATAAAAATGTTTATTGGAGAATACTGCCATTCAGTTGATGTCAAGGGAAGAATGAGCATTCCTGCGAAATTCAGAGAAAAACTAGGGGAAAACTTCATTCTCACCAAGGGGCTGGATAATTGTTTATTCATATACTCTATGGATGAATGGGGCATATTGGAAGACAAATTAAAACAATTACCACTGGCCAACAAGAATGCAAGAGCCTTTGTAAGATTCTTTTTTTCCGGTGCAACCGAATGTGAACTGGACAGCCAGGGGAGAATAAGAATTACAAGCAATCTGAGAGAACATGCTAACTTACAAAAAGATGCTGCAATTATAGGAGTGGGTACAAGAGTAGAAATTTGGAGCAGTGATGAATGGCAAAAATATAACAGTGACGACAATTTGAGTTGTGATGAAATAGCAAGCAAAATGGAAGAGCTGGGAATTTAACGAGGGTGGTAAAATGGGATTCAAACATGTACCTGTATTACTGGAAGAATGTATTAAAAATTTAAATATAAAAGAAGATGGTATCTATATAGATGGAACAATAGGAGGTGCAGGCCATTCCGGGGAGATCGTAAAACATTTGAGCAAAAATGGATTATTGATCGGAATTGATCAGGATGAAATTGCAATCAAAACATCCGCAGAAATTTTAGCTGGTACAAACAGCAGAGTGAAACTGGTCCGGGATAATTTTAGCAATCTAAAATACATATTAGAGGATCTTAAAATAGAAGGTTTCGACGGGCTTTTATTGGATCTGGGGGTATCGTCCTATCAACTGGATAAAGTCGAACGCGGTTTTACTTATATGCATGATGCTCCTTTGGATATGAGGATGGATAATAGAAACATCCTGACTGCAAGAGAAGTGGTCAATAGTTATTCTGAAAATGACCTTGAAGAAATTATTAAAAATTATGGGGAAGAAAGATGGGCGAAACGTATAGCCCGGTTCATTGCAAAATTCAGAAAGGATGAGGAGATTGAAACTACTCACCAATTGGTTGATATTATCAAAAAGGCAATTCCAAAAGGTGCGCGTACAGACGGGCCACATCCTGCAAAACGAACCTTTCAAGCTATTAGGATTGAAGTCAACAAAGAATTGGATGTTATTAAGGGAACCATAGAAGCAGCCGTTGAAAAATTGAATACCGGTGGGAGGATATGCATAATTACATTTCATTCCCTGGAGGATCGGATTGTCAAAAACACCTTCAGGTTATTGGAGAGTTCCTGTATTTGTCCACAGGAATTTCCAATTTGTCAATGTGATAAGAAGTCGGAAGTTAAAATAATTACGCGCAGGCCGATAGTGCCTACAGAAAAGGAACTTAAAATCAATCCAAGGTCGCGAAGTGCCAAGTTACGCGTAGTGGAAGGGAAATAAACAAGTTCTAAAGTGTAGAGAGGGTGAATAAAATTGATATTAGCTCGAAAAGAATCTACATACATAGACGAACAAACAAGAAAGGGAAAACAGCCCGAAATCCGTAAGAAAAAGCGGAAAAACCGCAGATTTGAAAAAACTATTGCAACAATTATAATTGTTGCTGTATTTGCATGCAGTATATTAATATTGATGAGATTTACAGTTATTACCGAAGCCAGAAACAATGTTAATAATTTGGAAAAACAGCTCGAAGAGCTAGAAACTGAAAAGGCAAAATTGAAAGTAGATGTAGAAAAAGCCCTAAAATCCGGATGGATAGAAAGCGAAGCAAAGATAAGACTAGAAATGGATTATCCGACAACCGAACAAATAATAGGTATTACTGTTGATTCGTCAAAGGTTGCAATGCTGAATAGTGAAATAAACAAGACGAATCATAACGGTCCAACCAAATCGAAGGACAGCGGGAGTAGGTACGGGCTTTTAAAAAGATTGGTCAGTTATATAAAGATTTAAGGGGGGATCTGAGTGTCTCAGCCTAGCATTTCCAGTAAAAAGAGACTTATGGTTATGTTTTTACTTGTATCCGTGGTTTTGTTCGGACTGGTGGTAAGATTGGGATGGATACAAATAGTAAGGGGAGAAAAATATAAGGAATTAGCTCATATGTATCAAACAAGAGACATTCCTATACCTGCAAAACGCGGAATAATTTATGATAGAAACGGAAAAGAATTAGCCATAAGTGCGAGCACAAATACGGTATGGGCACACCCCAGTGAAGTGGAGGAACCTGAAAAAACAGCCTCAATTTTATCAAATATTTTAGAACTTGAAGAAGAGACTGTATTGGAAAAAATTAAAACAAGACAATCCATAATAACTGTAGCACCTGATATTGATGATGAACTTGCGAAAGCGGTCAGGAAAGAAAATTTAAAAGGAATTTCGGTTTCTGAAAGTAATAAGAGATTTTATCCTTATGGTAATTTTGCCGCATATGTTTTAGGCCATACAAATGTTGATAATCAAGGAATTGCCGGTATAGAATTAGAATATGAAAAATATCTGGGTGGAATACCCGGACGTTGGATTAAAAATACTGATGGGAAGGGCAGACAATTGCCTTTTAGTGCTGAAAGGTATTATCATCCGGAGGACGGACTTAATGTTGTACTTACAATAGATGAGGTTATACAGCATTTTTCTGAAAAGGCCGTTCAAAAAGCATTGGAAATTCACAAAGCAAAACGTGTATATGTGGTTGTAATGGACGTTAAAACCGGGGAGATATTGTCCATGGCTGTCAAACCCGATTATGATCCTAATTTTCCAAGGGTGCCTCTGGATGAGGAACTCAAAAATGAAATGGAAACTATGGATAAGGGCAAACAATTAGAAACATTATATGCAATGTGGAGAAACCCTGTAATCAATGATACATATGAACCCGGTTCCACTTTTAAACTGGTTACCACAACCGCTGCCATAGAAGAGGGAGTAGCTACACCTGATAGTACCTTTGTTGGCAATGGATTTATAATGGTAGGCGGGAGAAGAATTCGGTGTTGGAGATGGTACAACCCACATGGGAGCCAGACCTTGGTGGAAGCAATAAAAAACTCGTGTAACCCGATATTCGTAGAATTGGGTCAAAGGATGGGTGCACGAACATTTTATAACTATTTAGACGGTTTCGGGATATCCGATGTTACAGGTATAGATCTTCCGGGGGAAAGAAAACCTATCATGTATGATATAGATGATGTTGGGCCGGTTGAACTTGCAACAATTTCTTTTGGACAGAGTATCTCAATAACACCCATACAACTTATAAATGCGGTAGCTACTATCGCAAATGATGGAAAATTGATGAAACCACGTGTGGTAAAAGAATTAACGGATGCGGACGGTAATGTTGTCCGCCGTTTCGAAGAAAAGATGATCAGGCAGGTTGTTTCGAAGGAAACCTCAAAAACAATGAGGGGAATAATGGAAGCAGCTGTTGATGACGGTTCGGGAAGTTTCGCTTATATCCCGGGATACAAGGTAGGAGGGAAAACCGGTACCGCTCAAAAAGTTGTTGGTAAGGGCTATGCACACGGTTTATACGTATCATCATTTGTCGGGATAGCCCCTGCGGATGATCCCGAACTTGCTGTTATAGCAATCGTTGATGAACCAAGGGGTTTCAGTACATATGGAAGCCTGACGGCAGCACCGGTTGTAAAGGAAGTATTAGAAGATTCATTAAGATACTTGGACATAAGACCCAGATACACCGAGGAAGAGGAAGAGGAATTTGCCAGGAATGAGGTGGTGTTGCCGGAAGTTAGAAACACTACTATTAAGAAGGCTTCGGAAATATTAATTGGGAAGAATCTGCAGTTTAATACGGAACCTGAATACTATGCAGATGAAAATGCCATAGTTGTAGATATGTTTCCAAAGCCGGGGGCGAAAATCCCTGAAAAGTCCACAGTGCTTTTATACACAAAACCAAATAAAGATATTCCTGCCCCTATTGAGGTTCCGGATTTGAGAGGTAAAACTATCAGAGAGGCAAATATTATTTTAAGTAACCTGGGTTTAAGATTAAAGGTCAGTGGAAACGGTTTAGCGTTTAGCCAAAACCCCGAAGCAGGAACAAAGGTAGAATTAGGTACAATAATAAGCGTGGAATTTAAGCCCGAGCAGGATTGAACATAGAATTAGAACCTACAATACTATAAAAAGGGCAACTAAGATTAAGGAAAAAACTTTAATTTTTAGTTGCCTTTTAAAAATGTACTCCGAGGTTAATAATATCAATAAAGGGAGGAAATACATGCTTTTAAGAGAACTTCTCAGTAATACTGAGGTTAAAAAAATTATAGGGGATACGAATATAAATATTAAAAATGTTCAGCATTATTCGCCATTTGTCACCGAGGGCAGTTTATTTATATGTATAGAAGGATTTAAAACAGATGGACAATTATATATAAAGGATGCGATTGATAGAGGTGCTGTGGCAATTGTTTCGGAAAAGGAAACAACTGCAGATGGCATAACTGTTATTCAAGTTGAGAATGCCAGAAAAGCAATGTCCTCAATTGCGAATTATTTTTACAATGAACCCACGAAAAATTTGAGCCTGATAGGTGTTACGGGGACAAATGGGAAAACCTCAGTTACATACATGGTTAAGAGCATTTTAGAGTTTTGTGGCAAGGAGATTGGGCTTATAGGCACAATTTCTAACTGGATTGGAGATATAGAATTCGAAACCATGCTGACTACACCGGAATCCCTGGATTTGCATAGGATATGTTCCCAAATGCTAAAACGGTCCATAGATACATGTGTTATGGAGGTTTCTTCTCATTCCCTGGAATTGGGAAGAGTGGATGATTGCATATATAGTATCGGATTGTTTACCAATCTGAGTCCGGAACACCTGGACTTTCATATCGATATGGAAAGTTATAGAAATGCAAAAAAAGGATTGTTTTATAAAACTACCCTATATAACATTATTAATATTGATGATTTTCATGGGAAAATTATAGCGGAACAAATTAAGGACTTGAAAACACCCTTGTTAACGTTCGGTATCGAAGAGAAGGCCGACATATATGCCACGGACATAGATATGAGTATTAAAGGGGTGGGTTTCAACATTAATATGCCAAAGGGAACAATATATGTCGATGTTAAAATACCCGGCATGTTTACTGTTTATAATGTAATGGCAGCGGCAGCAGTCTGTTATTGTCTTGGGGTTCCTTTGGAAAAAATAAGGAAAGCATTAGGTAACATGAAAGTGATACCGGGTCGGTTTGAGGTTATCGAAGAAATAAAGGATTTTTCGGTAATAGTTGATTATGCTCATACACCGGATGCACTCGAAAACATACTTAAATCAGCTAGAATGTTTGCAAAAAACCGAATAATAACAGTCTTTGGGTGCGGTGGAGACAGGGACAAGGATAAAAGACCTGTAATGGGCAAAATATGCGGTTTACTCGGCGATTATACCATTATAACCTCTGATAACCCGAGGACGGAAGAACCATTGAGTATAATGAAAATGATAGAAAATGGTATTAGTGAGGTTACCGATAAATATAATATGATTGAAGACAGGAAGACCGCTATACAATATGCTATTAAAATGGCTACTGTTGATGATATAATTATTATTGCAGGCAAGGGTCATGAAGCAACACAAATTATAGGCAATAAAATAATACCATTTGATGATCGCAAAACAGTACTACAGGTAGCTAGGGAGGAAAGTCTTATATGATTGAGCAGAATATATATACTATTGCAAAAGCATGTGACGGAGTTATAGTTAATAAAGGCAATACGGAAACAATTGAAGAGATATCTACAGACAGCCGTACTATTAAAAAGGGTAATCTCTTTATCCCATTAAAGGGTGAAAATTTTGATGGTCACGCATTTATAGGGGATGCTATAAAAAAGGGAGCCGGCACCGTATTGGTACAGGAAAATAAAATGGGATACATAAGCGGTGCAAACGGCGTAAATATTATACAGGTAAAGGATACCTTGGAAGCATTGGCCAAGTTGGCTCATTATTATAAAGGTTTGTTTGACATTCCATTTATAGGGATCACAGGGAGTGCAGGAAAAACAACTACAAAGGATCTGATATCCGAGGTTTTATCAGTAAAGTATAGGGTACATAAAAATGCCGGCAATTTTAATAACGAAATCGGGTTGCCCATGACCTTGTTTAAATTGGAAACCAAACACGATATTTCGGTGTTGGAAATGGGGATGTCATCCCATGGGGAAATACTTAACTTGGCAAATATTGTACATCCTAATATTGCTGTAATAACAAACATAGGGTTTTCCCATATCGAATATTTCGAAAGCAAAGAAGATATTATGGAAGCAAAAATGGAGATTACAGCCAACCTGGAAAAGGAAGACTATTTACTAGTTAATGGGGACGATAGGCACCTGAAAAATATAAATAAAGAAAACAAAAACTATAATGTTGTTTTTTATGGTTTGAATCGCAATAATGATTTTTATGCTATGGATATCAAGGATTTTGGTGAAAGGGGATGTAGTTTCAAAGTAAACATAAACAATGAGACCGTCCAATTTAAAATAAGACAACCGGGTTTGCATAATATATATAGTGGATTAATAGCAATATGGATTGGTATCAAACATGATATGGCCCCCGAAGAGATACAAAGGGGATTAAATAATTCCGAACCTACCGAAATGAGATTGGAAATAACAAGAAAGAACAATATAAAAATAATTGATGATACATACAATGCCAGTCCTGATTCCATGAAAGCGGCCCTGGATGTTTTGGAAAGGATAAGGGCTGATAGAAAAATAGCGGTGCTGGGGAATATGTTTGAAATGGGCGACTTTGCCGAAGAGGGTCATCGGAACGTAGGAAAACATTTGATCGGTAAAAAAATTGATTTACTAATTACCGTTGGAAAATTGGCGAACTGGATAGCCTCGGAAGCTAAAGAAAAAGGGCTGAATAAAGAAAATATATTTTCGGTTCTTACCAATGAGGAAGCTATTGATATCTTAGAACAAAAAGTGCGGGACAATGATGTTGTTTTGATAAAAGGTTCCAGAGGCATGGCCATGGAGGAAATTGTAAGGTCCCTGCAGGAGAGGAGCCGATCAGATGACTTTAGAGAGTAGGCAAATTATATATACAATTATTATAGGTTTTTTTGTTACATTAGTGCTGGGGCCACTGATAATTCCTTTTTTAAAAAAGCTTAATGTTGGTCAGACTGTAAGAGAGGATGGGCCGAAAAGTCATTTGCAAAAAACCGGTACACCTACTATTGGAGGTATTATAATAATTACATCAATAATTATTACTTCCTTTACCTCAGGACTGATTAATAGAGACTTATTGGTTGCATTAGGGATTACCGTTGCTTTTGGGCTTATTGGATTTATAGATGATTTTATAAAGGTGGCATCAAAAAGATCATTAGGATTGAGGGCATATCAAAAAATGGGGTTACAAACCATTGTGGCAATTTTTTTAGCAATTTATCAATCCAATATATCCGTTATGGGAACCAAAATAATAGTGCCCTTTGTTCAAGGCAGTTTGACTGTTGGTAATATTGTTATACCACAATACCTTGACCTGGGGGTTCTTTATATACCTTTCATAGTATTTGTTGTGGTGGCTACTGTAAACAGTGTAAATCTAACTGACGGATTAGACGGTTTAGCCTCCGGAGTAACCTTTATTATTGCCGCTTTTTTTGCGTTATTGGCTGTGAATTGGGGATATACCAGCTTAGCTGTATTCTCAGCTGCAGTAGCAGGGGCATGTTTGGGGTTTTTAAGGTACAATTCTCATCCGGCCCGAGTATTTATGGGTGATACGGGGTCTCTTGCATTAGGAGGGGCAATTGCGGCAATAGCTGTGCTTATGAATGTCTCCCTCATTATTCCGATAGTAGGGGGAATATATTTTGCGGAATCCGTATCAGTTATTTTACAGGTAATTTCATATAAATTAACTAAAAAACGTATATTTAGAATGAGCCCCCTTCACCATCATTATGAACTTAGCGGATGGGCGGAAACCAAAATAGTAGTTGTGTTTTGGATAATTACTGTTATCTTATGCTTAGTAGGGGTATTAGCCTTAAATTAGGAAAGTTGGTGCGTTAATGAATTTGAGGGACAAAAAGGTGTTAGTCATTGGATTAGCTGTTACCGGTGTGCCCCTGGTAAGGGTCCTGTGCGAGTTGGGTGCCGATGTAATTATAAATGATTTAAGAGGAAAGAATGATTTAGAGGACAGTATAAATAAATTGTCGGATTTGAATGTGCACTATATATTGGGAGAACATCCAAAAACCGTAGATTCATTGGGGCGGATTGATCTGACAGTAGTTTCACCCGGAGTACCCCTTGGAATACCACTTATACGGGAAATAAAAAATAAGGGAATAGAGGTTATCGGGGAGATAGAATTGGCATACAGACTCTCAAAGGGGCATATTGTGGCAATTACAGGAACCAATGGAAAAACCACCACAACGGCTCTGGTTGGAGAGATTTTTAAGAATGCCGGAAAGACTACCTACGTGGTAGGCAATATTGGTGTGGCTTTCATATGTAAGGCTTTAGAAACAAAAGAAGACGATATGATCGTAATAGAAGTCAGCAGTTTTCAATTGGAAGGTATAGTCAATTTTCATCCGCAGGTAGGTGCATTTCTTAATCTAACCCCGGATCATTTAGACAGACATAAAACTATGTCTAATTATAAAATGGCAAAGTCCAGTTTATTTAAAAATCAGGATGAAGAGGATTGGGCAATAATAAACTATGACGATACAGAGGTAAAGAATATTACAAAACATTTAAAGGCAACAAAAATTTACTTTAGCAGAAAAGAGCAATTAAAACAAGGGGTTTTTGTTGACAATGGAAAGATAGTCTTTGTTGATAATAAATGCAAAAAGGAGATAATTCCTATAGATGACATATATATTCCCGGCAAACATAATTTAGAAAATGCTTTAGCTGCTGTTGCCATATCAATCGCAATGGACATAGATATTGAACCCATTGTACATACTCTGAGGACGTTTAAAGGGGTTGCCCACCGTGTAGAGGTTGTTGATGACATTAACGGTGTAAAATTTATCAATGATTCAAAGGCTACCAATGTTGATGCGGCTGTCAAAGCTATAGAAACAATAGATACTTCTATTTTGTTATTGGCGGGGGGACTTGATAAAAGCACACTGTTTGATAGCTTTATAAATGCTTTTGACGGTAGAGTAAAGCATATGTTTGTATATGGAGAAACAGCGCAAAGTCTTTTCGAAACAGCACATAGATTAAATTTTGTACATGTGACAAAAGTCAAAGATTTAGAAGAAGCTGTCAATGCCGCCTACAATATGTCCTCTCATGGGGATACCATACTGCTTTCTCCTGCATGCGCCAGTTGGGATATGTACGAAAATTTTGAATTGAGGGGGGAACACTTCAAGAATATTGTTTCAGGGTTGAGGAGGTAGATTATGTCAAAAAAACAACCTCAGGATTATATACTGATTATTACAGTCGGAGCATTGGTTATTATCGGGATTATAATGGTTTTCAGTTCGAGTTATTCCTATTCATTGGCAAAAATGAACGATGGGTATTACTATCTCAAACGTGTACTTATGTGGTCCGCTGTAGGGACCTTTTCTATGATATTTTTTTCAAAGATAAATTATCGGCATTGGTCCAAATATGCAAATTTCATATTTTTGGTAAGCATTATATTACTAATTTTGGTATTGACACCTTTAGGAATTGTAAGAAACAATGCAAGCAGATGGCTTGGTATAGGAGAGAGTCTTACATTTATGCCCTCGGATATTGCTAAGCTGGCATTGATAATATTTATATCTACCAGTATTAGTCGGAAAGGTGAGGGGATGAAGAGCTTTGTTCAGGGTGTGTTACCTTATCTGCTTATTATGGCTCTGTTTTTCGGATTGATTTTTAAACAGCCGGATCTCAGCACCGCTTTTGTGATAGTTGTTATAGTTTTTGCAATGATATTTGTAGGCGGCATGAAACTTTCACATTTTATGGGTTTCGCTGCATTGGGATTTGCAGGGTTAATCGGTATGATTGCTATGATATTTTTTACAGGAAAGGATTATAAACATAAGAGGATTACAGGTTTTTTAGATCCGTGGAAAGACTCATCAGGCAGCGGTTATCAGGTGATACAGTCTTTGCTGGCCTTAGGTACAGGCGGTATTTTTGGAAGAGGACTGGGGAGAAGTGTCCAAAAACATTTTTATTTGCCTGAACCTCAAAATGACTTTATATTTGCCATCATCGGTGAAGAATTGGGTTTTATCGGAGGATCAATTGTCATTGTTCTGTTTGCTATTTTAATATGGCGTGGGGTAAGGATTGCCATTAATGCACCGGATATACAAGGATGCGTTATGGCTACAGGTATTGTTACTATGATAGCTATACAGGTTATTATAAATATTGCAGTGGCAACATCTTCTATGCCTGTTACAGGTATGGGACTTCCTTTTATAAGCTATGGCGGAAGTTCTTTGGTCGTTTTTATGGCATCCATAGGAATATTATTGAATATATCTAAACATATAAGTTTAGACAGGAGTTGAAAATATGAGGGTTATTCTAAGCGGTGGAGGTACAGGCGGACATGTTTATCCTGCGATATCCATTGCTAACAAAATTAAAGAAAAACATCCAAATGCAGAAATATTATTTATAGGTACCAGAAAGGGTATAGAAAGCGATATAGTACCCGGTGAAGGATATCCAATAAAATTTATTACCGTAAACTATTTAAAGAGAAAAATTTCCTTGCATAATATAAAGAGTGTAGTAATGCTTTTAAAAGGAATGTTTGAGGCAAGTAGAATAATAAAAGACTTTAGACCGGATATAGTTATAGGCACCGGTGGATTTGTATGTGGACCTGTTGTTTATGTTGCATCCAAACACGGGATCAAAACGATTATACACGAACAAAATGTATTTCCCGGACTTACTAATCGTATTCTTGATAAATATGTAGACAGGATTGCCCTTAGCTTCGAGGAGGCAAAGCAGTTCTTCAAGAGCAAAGATAAATTAGTAGTAACGGGCAACCCTATAAGATCGGATTTTTTTAAAGTTACAGAACAGGAGGCTGTAATGAGATATGGCGGTAAATCGGATAAACCTCTTGTACTTGTTGTTGGCGGAAGCGGCGGTGCCTTTAAAATAAACAATGCTGTGGTCGAAATGCTGAAAAAATACAGGCCCAAGGAATTTAGGGTTATACTGGCTACAGGTGAAAGATTATATGATCGGACTGTCAAAAGCATAAGAAAACCGGACCTGGCAGAAAATCATGAAATAGTACCGTATATTAACGATATGCCTTATGCGTTGAGGGCATGTGACCTGATCGTTTGCAGTGCAGGGGCTATTACTATAGCAGAGATTACTGCAGTCGGCAAGCCTGCTATACTTATACCCAAGGCACATACAGCGGAAGATCATCAACAGCATAATGCGGATGCTATGAGAAATGAGGGTGCAGCGTTTGTTATTTATGAAGACGAGTTAAACAGCAAGATATTAAATGAAAACATTATGAAAATATTAGGTGATAAAGAAACCTTAGAACATATGGGAATGGCAGGTAAAAAAAGAGCAATTGTTGATGCAACGGATCGTATATACAATGAAATAAAAAAACTATTGACTATATAAAAATATTAATACTAGCACACCTCCGGGACTTTTGCATATTATGTTTATATGTTTGTTTTTGCTACATACTGTGCAGACCAAATAGGCATTTATTAGTTCCGGAGGTGAGGAAACAGTGGGCAGGTTTATTGTCAATGGCGGTAATAGGATTTATGGAGAAGTCAGAATAGGCGGAGCAAAAAATTCTGTACTGCCGATTTTAGCCGCTACTGTATTAAATAGTGGTATTAATATTATACATGATACACCAAAATTGTTAGATGTATGTATTATGGAAGAAATACTCATATCGTTAGGCTGTTCGGTAGTAAGGGAAGATAGAACTATTATTGTAGATTCCGGTCAATTGACGAACTATGAGATACCGGAAGGGTTAGTAAGGGAAATGAGGTCATCAATTATTTTCCTGGGTGCAATGTTATCGAGATGCGGCAGGGTAAAAGCGTGTTATCCGGGAGGGTGTGAAATCGGGGTTAGACCCATAGATCTTCATTTGAAATCCTTGAGGGAAATGGGGGTAAAAATCAGGGAAGAGCATGGTTTTTTGATTTGCGAAGCCGCCAAATTGAAAGGCTGTGACATTCAATTGGATTTTCCCAGTGTCGGAGCCACAGAAAACATCATGTTGGCGGCAGTACTTGCTGAGGGTGTGACCATTATCAGGAACGCTGCCAGGGAACCGGAGATTATAGATTTGGAAAACTTTCTAAACTCTATCGGGGCCAG
>CAYOQX010000010.1:0-6198 GCA_964406195.1 uncultured Alkaliphilus sp.
TCATGGAAGAGGAACCGAGTAACTTTATCCCTCAGGATATTAATTTAGATATTATCTATGAGGATGTGGATTTAATATTAATAAATAAACAACCCGGGATTGTAACCCATCCAACAAAAAGTCATCCGAATAATACAATTGCCAATGCAGCAAAATGGTACCTGATAAACAAGGGAATAGAGTGCAAAATCAGGTTTGCCAACAGACTGGACATGGATACATCAGGTCTATTAATTATTGCCAAGAATCCGTATTCCCACCATATACTATCCAAACAGATGAGGAAAAACCAAATAAAAAGAAAATATACTGCCTTTGTATGGGGAATTGTTGGGAATAATAGTGGCAAAATTGAGGCCCCTATATACTTACCCTCCAGGGATTCAATCAAAAGGATAGTGGATCAAAGAGGTCAACAGTCCGCTACTAAGTTTAAAGTACTAAAAAGATACAGGAATGCAACCATGTTGGAAATAAGCCTGATAACGGGCAGAACCCATCAAATCAGGGTACATATGAACCATTTGGGACATCCATTAATAGGAGATAGTCTCTATGGAACCGATGATTCTCATTTAATAAATAGACAAGCACTTCATGCATCATGTCTTTCTTTTTTACAACCGAGATATAGAAATTTAGTACAGGTGGATGCGCCGTTGCCTGATGATCTAATAGAACTTGAAAGAAAACTGCAATAAGCCAAATATATAACACCGCTCTCAGTGCACTGAGAGCGGTGTTATATATTTATTAAATGGAGCTGATGAACGGAATCGAACCGTCGACCCCTTCCTTACCAAGGAAGTGCTCTACCTCTGAGCCACATCAGCATACCCTGATTTCAAATGAACACTATAACTTTGTCCACGTAAGACTTAAGACTATACACTAATATACACTAAAATACCGAATATGTAAAGTGTTATTAACAGATAAATAATATTCAACCTGTTAAAAATCAAATATGGCAATTATTTGATATTATTCCGTTGAAGCATCAGATAGTTATTTAGTCTTGTAGCAATTACAGATGCCAATACCGCTTTAGCCAAATCTCCTGCCAAAAATGGAATTACAGCGAGTCGCAAAGCATCTATATATGTTGTGTTTAATACATAACTCATGTAAATTGCACCCGACAAATTTATAATAGGCATTCCTATAAAAACAGTCACCCATAAATACCGAAACAAATTTATTTTTCCGCCTTTTAAATAACTTATCGCTATAACCGCAAATAAGAACCCTAATATGAATCCGCCGGTCGGCCCAAATAATACCCCTAAACCGCTGTTTCCACCGGCAAACACGGGTAATCCGCCTGCACCCAGTAATATGAATATTATTACACATATGGCACTGTGTACGGGCTCTAGAATTAAAGCAATCAGATTAATCACTATAGTCTGGCCTGTTATCATTATTGGAGTAAAAGGCAGTGGAATTATAATATAAGATGACACACAAAGCAATGCTATACATAATGATAGCACTATCATTTCTTTTATATTTATATTTTTTTTCATGTTATATTTCCCTTCACTAACTTATTCCAAAACAAAATAATCGATAGCATAATAAAGGCCACAAAGTTGTGACCTTTGTTATTATCCACTAGTATAAGGTTCTCACATCCCCTGTTCTTTTCGTAATCTTTTCATTGTCAAAATATTCCAGCAATGCGACAGCATATCTTCTACTTGTGTTTAATATATCCCTGAATTCAGGTAATGTAATGCTATCATTTTCTTTAATATAATCTGTTAATTTTTTCTTCGCCTTTTCGTATAATTCAATATGGAATATGATTTCCTGGTTCAGTTTAATCAGGGTGTCCCCTAACATTGCATCAAAAACTTGTTCAATATCATCCTTTTCAAAATTTATATCATCTGTTATTTCCTCAATCCTTGGGGTCGAATATTGATGTTGCAAATATATATGTTCAAGCTGTTCTTGTATTTTTTTATGGGTCCGGGTAAATATAACCTCAAAATCATATAAAGATACAAAGTTATTTTTAACCCTTATAATTTTATCTTCCTCAAGTATGTCCAACAGCAAATCCGTGCTTTTGCTCTTGTCTTTAGGAAATAATCTGCTCCTAACTTCTTCCTTTAACATTCCTGATTTAAGAGGATTAGATTTATGGTAGGCTCCTAACAAGTCCTCTAATTGTTTCTTAATGTTTTCATAGTAATTTCTATGAATAACATTATCATTTCCCAGCATTAACACCTTGTTTTCTTCTGCCAGGTCGGATATTATCGACCTTATATCATCAGGTTGACGGGACGTTAGTCTTGCTATAAAAGACAGATTGGGGAACCCCTTACTATGGACGTCTATTTGTTTTTCAACAACCTCCTGGGGGCTTCCTCGTTCCTTAATAACCAAATCCTCTATTACCCTTTTATCAAATCTGCCGTGTTTTTTAGGATTAGCATCAATTACTACCGCTCCCCCTAAGGTTTCCATAGGTGAATAATATCTAATAACCAAATGGTCTCCTTTTTTTACAGCCGTGGTTTCCTCCAGCCTGAACTGAACATAAACACTTTCGCCTGCTTTTCCCTCATTCTCATTCAGCAAAACGATCCTGGCAAGGACCTCCGAGGCACCATGGTATATTCTCACCCTATCACGATTTTTGATGTCCCTCGGTATATCTTTTAGTAAGTTCAATTTAGCATCTATCATCATTGTAGGTTCCATAGTATTTATTTGTGCTAACACCTGTCCCCTTTCAATGTCTTCCAGTTTTACATTGGCCAAATTAATAGCAACCCTTTGGCCCGCATATGCCGTATCTACGGTTTGTCCATGAACCTGTATGTTTCTTATACGAACCTCTACCTGCTCCGGTAAAATTTCTAATATATCGTCAACCGACATCCTACCCTCCGCCAAGGTTCCGGTTACTACTGTTCCAAACCCGGTTATGGTAAATACCCTGTCCACAGGCATTCTGGCAGGTGCATCAATATCCCTGCTCTCTATCTCCTCCGTCAATACATCTATTTTATTAACTAATTCGCCAATTCCCGTGCCTTCAACAGAGTCAACCACCGCTATTTCACTGTCCTCGAGAAATGTACCTTCTACCCTTTCTCTAATGTCATCCTTAACCAATTCAAGCCATTCCTTATCAACCAAAGCTGATTTTGTAACTACAATGATTCCTTTTTTTATTTCAAGTAAGGATAAGATATCAAGGTGTTCTTTTGTCTGTTGCATTACACCCTCATCGGCCGCAATAACCAACATAACAATATCCATTCCCCCAACACCTGTAAGCATATTTCTAATGAACCGCTCATGTCCGGGTACATCTATAATTCCTGCTCTTCTTCCACTGGGTAAATCAAAATATGTAAAACCCAACTGTATAGAGATGCCCCTCTCTTTTTCCTCACTTAATCTGTCCGTTTCGTGACCTGTCAGTGCTTTTATCAATGTAGTTTTTCCATGATCTATATGTCCTGCAGTTCCGATTATAACATTTTTCATATATAACCGAATCCCTCCATTGTTAAATTATTGTTATACTGTTGTTTCAACTAACGCCTGCACTATTGTTTTATATTGCTTTTCCCTTATAGTACGTAAGTCAATTACTACCCTGTCATTACTCACCCTGGTAAATATAGGAATACTATATTTTCGTAATCTGTCCTCCAACTGTGATGAAGAAATGTTTTCGGGTTTAATTGTTATTGTATAGGTAGGCAGTTTTTCCAAAGGCAGTGCACCGCCCCCGACCTCCGAATTATCTCTGTTGATATTAATTTCCAAATCCGGTTT
Organism: uncultured Alkaliphilus sp.; assembly: GCA_964406195.1. Taxonomy (GTDB): domain Bacteria; phylum Bacillota; class Clostridia; order Peptostreptococcales; family Natronincolaceae; genus JAAZJW01. The sequence goes on from CAYOQX010000010.1 coordinate 3,808, forward strand.
TTTTGATAAAATCATTTCATATAATATTTCGGCCCTTTTGTTTATAGAATCCAACGGTTCTGTTAACATTCTTAAGGTAGGTATGGTTTCTGTTATTTTTTCTTCATCCAAATAAAGCCTCAAAGTTGCTTCTAATGCCACCATAGTTAACTTGTCAATTCTAAAAGCCCTGGTTAACGGATTTCTTTTCATTTCATCAATGTAGCACTTTTTACCCACAATAATACCCGCCTGGGGACCACCCAGTAATTTGTCCCCACTGAAGGTAACTACATCAATACCCGCTGCTACACTCTCCTGCACGGTCGGCTCATATGTTAAACCATATTTTCGTAAATCTACTAAAACCCCGCTTCCTATGTCCTCAATTACAGGTATTTTGTTCTTTCTTCCCAGTTCTACCAAGTCGTCAAGTCCTACACTGTCTGTAAAACCTAATATTCTATAATTACTTGTATGTACCCTTAAAAGAGCTGCCGTGTTTTCGCTTATAGCATTTTCATAATCCCATAGGTGGGTCTTATTTGTTGTCCCAACATCCACAAGTCTGGTACCGCTCTGCTCCATTACATCCGGCACCCTGAAGGATCCCCCTATTTCTACCAGCTCACCTCTTGAAACAACCACTTCTTTACCTTTCGCCATCGTGCTGAGTACCAGCATTACCGCAGCTGCGTTGTTATTAACAACCAGAACGTCTTCCGCACCGGTTATAAATTTTATAATTTCAGTAACATGGCTGTAACGGATTCCCCTTTTTCCTGTTGAAACATCGACTTCCAATGTGGAATAACCGCTTGCTACATCCCATACCCGGTCCTTGATGGCATCACTTAAAAGTGCCCTGCCCAGATTGGTATGCAGTACGGTACCCATACCGTTTATAACCTCTCTTAGATTCATTTCTGCAAATCTATGACTGCTCTCAACTATGTTTGATATGATTTTTTCCGTATCAACCCTGAATCCGTCTAGGGATTGTTCATCCATTGATAAAATTTTTTTACGATACCTTTCTAAATTATTTCGTATTTCGTTTACTATTACATTGCGTGGAATCTCATCCAGTAGGTTTACAATTTTTTTGTTATTTAACAGCTCGTCTACCGAGGGTAGCCTGCTAAGTATTTTACCCTTATTCATAAATCAATCCATCCTTTACCTTTTGGTCCAACTAGATTATATCATATTTTAAACCTGCATATTAACAAAAAAAGAAGTATGATAAATACGCCCCATACTTCCTTTGCTCTATTAATATTTGTTTTTAGTATATATATATAGCCTCATCTTTTTTGTTTATGACCTTGCCAACAACTGCAAACTGTGTGTCTATTCCGGTTGATAATCTTTCTAATGCCTTTTCTACATCGTCCTCATGTATAGCCAACAGCAATCCTCCGGATGTCTGCGGGTCATAAAGGAGATCTTCTATGGCCTCCTCTACATTGGCCCCTACCTGTATATAATCCTCTATATAGCTTTTATTAGAATATGCACCCATAGGAATCATACCCATATTGGCAAATTCCACAGCCCCCTTTATCAGAGGCACCTTATCGGAATAAACCTCCAGTGACACTTTGCTGCCTTTTGCTATCTCATAAGCATGTCCAAGAAAGCCAAAACCCGTAATATCTGTGCATGATGAGATATTCAGACCCTCCAGTGATTCGATAGCATATTTATTTAATGTAATCATTGTTTCTACTGCCATATCATATTGTTCTTTGGAAGCTGCATCTGCCTTTATAGCGGTATTCAACACACCTAGTCCTAAGGGTTTTGTAAGTATCAAATAATCCCCGACTCTGGCCGTGTTGTTGGTCAGAACCTTTTCGGGGTGAACAGTCCCCGTAACGGAAAGACCATATTTAGGTTCATTATCTTTTACGCTGTGGCCGCCAACCAATAATGCTCCGGCTTCCGCAGTCTTATCAGCACCGCCTTTTAATATCTGTTCAAGTACCTCAAGCTCTAAACAATCCGAAAAACAAACAATATTCATAGCCGTAAGCGGCTGTCCACCCATAGCATATACATCGCTCAAGGAATTTGCTGCCGCTATTTGACCATATACGTAAGGATCGTCCACAACCGGGGTAAAAAAATCCAGGGTTTGAACAAGTGCCGTTTCCTCATTAATTTTATAAACTGCTGCATCGTCGGAAGTATCCGAACCTACAATCAATCTTTCATCTTCCACCTTTGGTAAATTGCACAAGACTTGTGCAAGGACATCGGGTCCGATTTTAGCCGCTCATCCCGCACTCGTGGTCATTTGTGTCAGTCTTTGGGTTTCCGACATTTTTATCCTCCTTAATTGATAGTTACTTTATCTTTTATATCATTAAATTTCTCAATCATTATTCCGCATTCATATCCAGAAGC
>CAYOQX010000010.1:6208-23947 GCA_964406195.1 uncultured Alkaliphilus sp.
CCTATTCCACTCACATTTTTCAGTTCATCTACAGACTTAAATCCTCCCGTTTCATTACGATATTCTATTATCCTATTCGCTAATACATCCCCTATTCCAGGCAATTCTTTTATTTCCATTATATTTGCCTTATTAATGTTTATCAAATTTGTATTTTCAATAGTATTAGTAGTAGCTGATAGATTATCTCTATACTGAAATTCTATATCTTCCTCATCCTTGTTTGGTATATAAATATATTCCTCATCTGCTATCTTTTTTGCCAGGTTTACTCTCTTGCAATCAGCATCCTTTGATAATCCACCCGCCTTATCGATGGCATCAAAAACCCTTGCATTTTTGTTCAGCTCGTATACCCCCGGATTTTTTACCTCCCCTTCTATATGTACCACTATTTCACCTATATCTATTTCACCTATGTCAGCCTGTTCAACTAAGTTGTTCTCATCATCATCTATAACTGCACCCTTTGTTGTTTCATTACTCAGTACATATACCTTTTGTTGTTTTATACGATTTGAGATTGAAAAAACCAGGACTATAGTTGCCACTATAGCCATCAATACTATATTTTTTTTATTTTTTGCTTTCATAGCGGCCTCCCCCTGTAAATAAAAATATTTTAATATGTACATATAATTTTAGGATCTTAACTACTATACTACTATGTTTCTATTTTTTTAATAGTTTTCCTCTCATTCTCAACAATTTTCCTTAATTTTGTCCATCTTTTTTGATATACTATATTAGATAACAAATTTTAATTTTAGGGGGTTGATAGGATTTATGAAACACCGTAATAAATTTTTGCCTATTTTACTTATAATAACCCTTATTATTGTACTTATGCCTGATGTTGTTTCCGCCCAAGAAGTTCCTACTATTACCGCTCCGAATAGTGTGCTCATAGATTATAAAACAGGGAAGGTTTTGTTCGATAAAAATGCACATAAACAAGCCCGTCCAGCCAGTACTACCAAGGTTATGACTGCTATTCTAACGTTAGAGAATGCAGATCTGGATGATAGGGTGATCATAGATTATGAACCTCATGTAGCCGGTTCCAGTATGTTCCTTTTGGAGGGGGAATCTTTTACAGTAAAGGAACTTTTGCAAGCCATGCTGATAAAATCGGCCAATGACTGCGCTGAAGCGCTGGCTATACATATAACCGGTTCTGTAGAAGGATTTGTTGAAATGATGAATAAACGCGCTAAGGAGCTTGGTGCTCTAAATACTAATTTTACAAATCCCCACGGGTTAGAAGATCCTGACCACGTTACTACAGCATATGATTTAGCCATGATAGCAAAACATGCTATGACATTCGATGTTTTCAGGGAGATTGTATCAACCACTATGTTAAGCTTGGATGCTACGGAACAAACACCTGAGACCAGAATATACAGAAATACAAACAAATTTTTGTGGGCCACGGGTAGAGCAAACACTATGTTTTATAATGGACAATATATAGATTTTAAGTATGATATTATTGACGGAATTAAAACAGGTTATACAGGTAAGGCCGGATGCTGCCTCATAAGCACAGGAGTCAGAAATAACAATAGGGTAATTTCCGTAGTGCTGGGTGCAGAAAATGAAGGTATATTATACAAGGATTCCAGAAGTCTGATCGATTACGGACACAATAATTTTAAACTGGTCAAATTATCCAATAAAAATTCTACACAACTTTCTGTTGACGTAAAGGACGGAAAAAACACGAATGTAGACCTGGTTATTAAGGACGATAATTTTGCAGTATTGCCTATTAACAAGACCATCGGTGATGTTGTTGAGAATATTACTATTGACAAAGATATTAAAGCTCCTGTAAGTCGGGGACAGGTATTAGGCCGAATCACCTATCTTTCCGATAATGAACCTATCGGTGAAGTTGATTTGATTGCTAAAAACAGTGTCGGAGAAAAAAGTCTACTGTTGAGACTGTTACATCCGCTGTTAAGTCCACCAAAAATTCTGATTGTTTTTATTTGTATATTCCTGTTATGGCGAACATTTGTTGTATATTTCAAAATACGAAGAAGGCACAGAAGAAAATTTGTACATGGAAGAAAGGGTACAATATATACTTTTAACAAAAACCTATTTAAGTAAACATGTATTTAATAGGCACCATATATAATAAAACACCGGGACAACATGTACTATGTATTGCTACATACTGTCCCGGTGTTTTTATACATAATAGAAAGATACAGTAGTATTTATTGAAACCATTGGGTTCTAAATCGTATCGATTTGTATTCTCCCCGCATCTTTCCATATTCCTTCTATATTATAAAAATTTCTTTCTTTTTCATGAAAAACATGTACGACAACATCTCCATAATCTAACAGCACCCATCTTCCACTGTTATACCCTTCCTTGCGCAATAACTCTATGTTCTCCTCAGATAGCTCACTTTGAACCTCGTCCGCTATTAGTTTTACCTGTCTATAGGAAGCAGCGCTTGTAATAACAAAATAATCACATATGGATGCAATTCCTCTGAGATCCAAAATTACTATATTGTCACCCATTTTCTCATCTATAACCTTGTGAATCTGACAAATAACACTATTCAGTTCCTTTTCCATCCTACCCCTCCAGTTTAAGTATTTATAAGAAAAGTTTTGTCAGGGCCGTTAGATATGTTATATATATAAATATAAGGGATATACCTACAACCCTTCCTATCTTCTTAGAGATCATGCCACCAATTACAAGCACCAGCATCAAAAGCAAAGCAATAGGCATATCCAGGTATAGTGTTTGCGGTATATTATAAATTCCGGCACCAAACATAATATTTTGATAGCTAATAATTATTCCTTTTTCCCCTATTTTAGAGGATAACCCAAGGACCATTAATATGTCAAGTATATTAGCACCTAAAACGTTGCCAATGGAAAGTCCCTGCTGTCCCTTCAGTATCGAACTGATTGCCGTGATAAGTTCCGGCAAAGAAGTACCGAGTGCAATTAAGGTTAGACTGATAAATTGATCAGGGACTTTCAAAAACATTGCTATTTTCGCTCCATTTTTAACCATCAATCTCGCACCTATAACAATAAATACTGCGCCTACAACAAATTTGATTATTATTTGAGATATCTTTTCTCCGCCGCGTTTTTCGGGTTTATGGTCTACAAAATTTGTCCGGGATCTAAACCTCAGTTCAGTTATATTCAGAAAAATATATATAATAAATAAAAGTAATAATAAATTACCTTCTTTCCCTGTAATAATTGTATCCTGTAACAAAACAAACAATACTATACAACTCAACAGCATAAACCCGCTTTTCATAAAAAAATTTTTTCTTTCAATCTTAATAGGTGACAATACCGCTGCTAATCCTAATATTAACCCTGTATTACATATAACAGAACCTACAACATTTCCAACGGCAATATCGTAATATTGATTGTATGTAGCTATAGAAGAAACCAACAGCTCCGGCAGGGTTGTGGCTATACTCACTATAGTTGCTCCGATAAATATGTTCGGGATACCGGTTATTTGTGCTACTGTCGTAGCGGAATCCACAAACCAATCCCCGCCTTTGATTGTCATAACCAGACTCAAGGTAAATACTAAGAAAGCTACTGAAATTCCCATTATAATGCTCCCCCTTAATAATCCATATATAAGAATCCCCATAAAAGAGCTTCTGTATTAATATATTGACTATACAAAAAGTATATGACTCTCTTTGTACTTAAAGAAAACCATATACCTTTCACGATCAGGGGTTAATTCCCGGTTATGAGATAATATCAAAAACAATATTGATTTTAAGCTTCTATACAGTATTTCTCCTTCAATAATAGTGTGTTTCTGGCTTCAACGGTATCTGTATGCAATAATTTTCCCGTAGATACTACATATTTAATAGTGTTGTCCAGGGCCAACAAAACCGCCTTATTTAAATTTTGTTTTGCATCTTTCTTTAGTTTTTCTATATCTATATGGTCTGTGGCCGACTCCATAAAATCTGCTATATAAATAATCTTTTCTAATTTGCTCATTTTTTTTCTTCCGGTTGTATGATACTCTATTGCATTCAGAATGTCATCATTATTGATGTCGAATTGTTTTTTTGCTATATGTGCAGCAATCTTGCCATGGAGTAATTGGTATGTATTGGACATAATTTCATCAATAATTAGGTTGTTTTTACTTATATATCCTTCCACTTGTTCTTTTGAAAATTCTTTGGCATAATCGTGTAACAATGCAGCTATATGTGCAGATTCTTCATCAACATTATGCTTGTTTGCCAAATAAATGGCTATATTTGCTACACCTAAGGAATGTTCATATCTATGGGATGACACATTTTGTTTTAATCTATAGCGTATTTTTTCAATTAAGCTTGTTTTCAATATATCACCCCTTAGTTTTTATACAGTTTGTTGCTATATATATATTTCTCTACACTTTCAGGCAACAAATATTTTATAGACATTCCTTTCTTTATTCTCTGTCTGATATCTGTTGATGAAATGTCCAAAAACGGTATTTCAATTTTTATAATATTTGCACTGTACTTTTTCGTAAATAGTTTTATTTTGTCATCCAGTAATCGATTTTTGGATATCTGTCTGGTCATAACGATAAACTCTATCAATCCCAGTAATTTTTTATATTCCTTCCAAGATTCAATATCGGTAAATGCATCCGATCCCACTATAAAATAAAATTTTATTTCATCAGTATAACATTGTTGCAATTCCTTAATTGTATCGATAGTATAGCAGGTTCTTTCCCTGGCCACTTCTATGGTGGAAATGTCAAATCCCGGGTTAGTTTTAATTGCTAATTCAAGCATATCTATTCGCCTGTCAGCATCGGTTATCAGTTCCTCCTCTTTATGAGGCGGCCTTCCGGTCGGTACGAACAAAATCTTATCCAGATCAAGCCTGTCCATGGCCGTTTGAGCGATAAACAAATGCCCATAGTGAACAGGATCAAATGTTCCCCCCATTATACCTATACTGTTGTTTTTTTCCAATGTTCGAATGTTTGTATTTATATCCTTATCCAATTTATTAGATCCCCCATATTCTTATTTGAGAGAAATTAAGATTGAGCACCGGATTTTCAGCTTTTGGCTTTTATGATGAATCGAAATCGACTAATCAAAATATTCAAATTCAACACCATACATTCTTATTAAATCGCCATCAGATACACCCAGCTCTTTCAATTTGTCAATGACCCCTCTATCTTTCAGCACTTTTTGAAAATAACTCAAAGAATCCAGGTCATCAAAGTTTACGGATTTTATCAGCCCTTCGATAAAATCACCCCGAACAATATAAACACCATCCGCCATATGTACTGTAAAACGATGTCTTTCCTTTGGCTTTTCATATCTATATATTTTTCTTTCTTCTATAACAGGTTCTTTATATGACTTTTCCAACTCATCCAATCTTACAAACACATGATCTAAAAGGTCATCCAACCCTTGTTTGGTAGCAGCTGAAACAGGAAACACCTCTATTTTTTGTTCTTCAAGAGCTGATTTTAACTTCTCGAGATTAATATGTGAATCCATAATATCAATTTTATTTGCTGCTACAATCTGGGGTTTTTTTGCAAGTTGTTCATTGTATAAGAACAATTCCCGATTTATTTTTTTAAAATCGTCTAAGGGGTCCCTGCCCTCTAATCCGGCCACATCAACAACATGTATGAGGAGTTTTGTACGCTCTATATGTCTCAAAAATTCATGACCCAGGCCTGTGCCCTCATGTGCCCCCTCTATCAGGCCGGGAATATCAGCCAAAACAAAACTACTCTTATGCTTAGTTTCGACCACCCCCAAATTAGGTGAAAGAGTCGTAAAATGATAATCCGCTATTTTAGGCTCTGCACTGGTCACCACGGATAACAATGTGGATTTACCTACATTCGGAAATCCTATTAATCCTACGTCCGCAATCAGCTTTAGTTCCAATATAACTGTAAGTTCCTGACCGTGTTTGCCGGCAGTTGCAAACCTCGGTGCCTGTCTGGTCGATGTTTTGAAATGCGTATTACCTTTTCCGCCTTTGCCGCCTTCCGCCACTATAGCCATATCATCATAATCAGTTAAATCTGCAATAATATTCCCTGTTGTTTCTTCCTTAATAGTAGTACCCGGCGGAACCTTCAGCATTAAATTTTCGCCATCCCTGCCGTACATGTTTTTTCCTTTGCCGTTTTCCCCATTATCCGCACTATAGTGTCTTCTGTATCTAAAGTCCATTAATGTCCTTAAACCCTTGTCCACTTTAAATACAATATCCCCACCCTTGCCTCCATCACCACCGGCAGGTCCTCCTGCGGGAACATGGGCCTCCCTCCTGAAAGCAACCGCACCGTCTCCACCCTTGCCTGCTTTTAAATGTATTTTCGCTTTATCAACAAACATATAATCTCCCTCGACTCAGTATTAATCAAATTATATACCTTTAGTTGTACCTTTATATCATATTATTATACCAATAGAAAAAGAGTTGTAAAATAATAAAAAATCGCCCGCATGGCGATTTTTATTAGTTAGCAGCTATTATACTTTCTTCCGGGTAAATGCTCACCTGTTTTCTCTTTTTGCCTTTTCTTTCAAATTTTACGATTCCGTCTGTCAATGCAAAAAGGGTATTGTCTCCTCCCATGCTGACATTAACACCGGGATGAATTCTCGTTCCTCTCTGTCTTACCAGGATATTACCGGCAGTAACAAATTGTCCATCCCCTCTTTTTGTGCCCAGTCTTTTGGCAATACTGTCGCGACCGTTCCTGGAACTTCCTACTCCTTTTTTGCTCGCAAACAATTGAAGATCCATTTTAAATAGCATCACTTACACCCCCTCATCACTGATTTCAATATATTGTGGGTAACTATCCTGTATATTCTTCAGTCCTAAAAGCATTGTATCAATTAAGAGCCCTGCCTCACACGACTTTCTCTCTGTCATGTTTGCCGGCAATTTGCATCTTAGATACCCTTTTTTAATTTCATGTTCAATATCTACATTGGCTATATGGTAGAGAGACAACACTATAGTTTGGCTTAAAACGGAAACAGCGGCGCAAACAATGTCCTCTCCCGAATCGGCTGCATGAGCATGCCCTTGTATAACAAATTGCTTAATTGTTTTATCAGGGTTACGATAAATTGAAACCGAAATCATTGATACACCTATGCATCAATTTTTTCAACAATCAGTTTTGTGTAAGGCTGACGATGACCCTGTTTTTTTCTGTAATCCTTTTTGGGCTTATATTTGAAAACAATAATTTTCTTGGATTTACCCTGTTCAATTACTTTGGCCTCGACCTTAACATCATCAAGCACCGGATTACCTACAGTTAGTTCACCATCTCTTGAAACCGCTAATACATTATCAATAACAACTGCATCACCCTGATCAGCTTCAAGTTTTTCAACGAATAGTGTATCGCCTTCTTTTACTCTATACTGTTTACCACCTGTTTCAATAATTGCATACATCAACTTGCACCTCCTAGGTCTAATCTCGCCGAATAACTAGGTACCTGTCGTTTAAAACCCGATTCGTGCGGTTACCTGCCGATATATATTATCATATTGATATTATGAAGTCAACTATTTAAATATAATGTCGTGATTATTATTTTACACCACTATATCATTTTTGTCTATCAACTTTTTGATGCTCTCCATATTTCCCATAGCTTTCACCCGTATTTGATTATAATGCAAGGAATTATTAGGAATTATAAATGATTTTAAGTTGGTTTTAGCGTTTATTTCCTTTAATATGGATTTCTCCTTCTCAAAAACCTGTAAAACCGCCGGATTCACTTCAAAAATAACGGCTTCTGAATTGGTATGCATACTAATCCGTATCATTTCTTTTTCAAATTCATATAATAAAGTGTACTCATTCGCTAACTTGCCCGAACCTCCACAGTATTGGCATTTTTTTTGTAATAATCGGTCCAGGCCCAATCTGACTTTTTTCCTTGTCATCTCAACTAAACCTAATTGTGTCATTCCCAACACCTTACTTCTGGTCTTGTCCTTGCTTAAGGCCTTCTCCAAGGTATCAAGCACTCTCTGATTATCTTCCCTATCTATCATGTCTATAAAATCTATTATTATAATGCCTCCTATATTGCGCAACCTCAGCTGTTTTGCAATCTCCTCCGCCGCCTCCACGTTAGTACTTGATACCGTATCTTCTAAATCCGTGCTGCCGACAAATTTTCCTGTGTTTACATCAACAACAGTAAATGCTTCCGTGCTGTCAATCACAATATAGCCACCGCTTTTCAACCATATTTTCCTATTTAAGGACCTGTTAATTTGTGTTTTTATTTTATAATAATCAAATATTTCAACATTTTTATCAAAATAGATAACTCTGGATTTTAATGACGGTGATAGTAACCCTGCCAGTTCCAGGGCGTTTTTATGTTCATACTTATCATTTATAATGAACTTATCTATATCTTTATTAAAAACATCCCGTATTGTTTTACTTATCAAATCAAAATCCCTGTGAATCAATTTTGGGGCAGAGTCTAACTTTTTTCCCCTTTGAATTTTCCTCCATAGTCTCAACAAAAATTTAATATCCTCATCAAAGTCATCTTTATTTTTTCCTTCAGCTACTGTTCTAACAATAATACCCATATCACGCGGTTTTAGTTGTTCTATTTCTTCTCTCAGTCTTTCCCTCTCTTTGGAACATACTATCCTTCTGGACACACCTATATAGGTAGTATTGGGCATTAAAACCAGATATCTTCCGGGCAATGTAATATTTGTAGTTACTCTGGCCCCTTTGGTTCCTATGGATTCCTTAACAACTTGTACAATTATTTCCTGCCCCTGTTTTACAACATCGGTTATAGATATATCTTTATAGCATGATTCATCTTTACTGAATACATCTTGCCCCAAAGCATCCTTGATATAAAGAAAACAATTTTTTTCGAGTCCAACATCTACAAAAGCTGCTTCCATTCCGGGTAAAACATTAGCCACCCTGCCCTTATAAATATTACCAACAATTCGTTTATTATTTCGCCTTTCAATATGCAATTCCACCAATTCCCCGTCTTCCACTAATGCTAGTCTGTTTTCACTGATGCCTACATCTACTATAATTTGATTCATACATTTAACACATCCTCATCCATGGGGGTTGTAGATCTGCCATTTTTGTCTACAAATAAATCTAATCTCTTTACCCTGGTTTCATATTGTTGTACAGGCAAATTAGTCAGTTCATATAATTTGTCAATAACCACTTCCGGTTTTAAATTCCCCCGACTGCCGGTCGCCAAGTGCATTTTCAGTAAAATCTCGCACCCGTCCAGTGAAAACAACTCTATACTCTTAATAAGGGGCCTGATGTTAATTTTCCTGAATTCCGGTTTTCTGTTTCGCCGACCGCGTCTTCTCCTCCTTTGCCTTAATTCTATTATTACTTCTTTTTCCAATAAATCTTCTATATATCCCTTTATGTCCGCCCTATCCAATGGTTTGTTTGTTTTTAACCTGACTAAATAGACTGAACTGTGTATTATAGACATTAGTGATTTCACCTTTTCGGTAACAGCCTTACTCTTAATTATTTTCAATCCCTTAGGCAAGACGTTGTTTAACCGATTCATAAACAGTTCACTGTCCATATTTTCACTTAATTGTATATCTATATATTCACCCTCACTGGCTACTCCTACGCCCAACGCTGTGGCAAATGCCATTATGGGGTGGGGATTAAAACCTTTTGTATATTCAACAGGTATATTTGCCCTTCTGAGTGCTCTCTCAAAAACCCTTATCAGGTCCAGATGGGAAATAAACACCATATCACCTTTCTTATAAAATCTGGAACGCATAGTTATCATCAGCATATTCCCCCTGTAAAAACTTGGTTAATACCGCACCCTGCACAGTTTGTCCTACAGTTAGGTGTGGTCTTGGCTTGTTTGGACCTTTCGTTTTCTTTTATCAAAAACTGTTTGTTAACCCCTACGTCTATATGGTCCCATGGCAATACTTCATCATATTCTCTATGCCTATTTGCATAAAATACCGGATCAATACCTGCTTTTTTAAATGCGGACATCCATTTATCAAAATCAAAATGTTCCATCCAACCGTCAAACTTACATCCTTCCTCCAGGGCGAATTCCAATACCTTAGATAATCTTCTATCCCCTCTGGCAAACACGGCTTCTAAAAGACTGGTTCGGGAATCATTATAGTCAAGCGTAATATTTTTTTTGTTCCTGATACCCGATGTTAACAGATTTTGTTTTGCATGTATTTCCTCCAATGTAGACTGAGGTTCCCACTGAAATGGAGTAAAGGGTTTTGGTACAAATGTTGTAGCACTTGCCGTAATGTTTAGCCTTTTTCCCCTTTGTTGTTTCGGAACTTTGTAGTATTCATCCTCCACCTTGGAAACCAATCTTTCAATTTCCAATACATCCTCTTCTGTTTCCGTAGGAAGCCCAATCATAAAATAAAGCTTCACATTGTTCCAGCCGGAATGAAAGACATTTTTAACCGCATCAATTAAATCTTTTTCTGTAATTCCCTTATTAATAACATCCCTGAGTCTTTGGCTGCCCGCTTCCGGTGCAAAGGTTAATCCTGTTTTTCTGACCTTTTGTATTTCTTTCATTATTTGCAATGTAATGCTATCCAACCTTAAAGACGGTAGGGATATTCCTACCCTTTTACTGTCATATTCCTCCATTAGGTGCGTGACTATTTGTTCCAATTCGGAATAGTCGCTGGTACTTAAAGAAGCCAAAGAGATTTCATCATATCCTGTGCTTAAAATAAGTTTTTCAGCCAATTCCTGCAGTCTGTTAAAGGATTTCTCCCTGACAGGCCTGTATATAAAACCCGCCTGACAAAAGCGGCATCCCCTAATGCATCCTCTGAATATTTCCAGCATAATCCTATCATGCACGATATCCATATATGGCACTATCATCTCTTCCGGATAAAAGACATTATCCAAATCTTTGATAATCCTCTTACGTATTGTACCGGGCACACCCTCGTGTTTTGGAAGTATAGAGTTAACGGTTCCGTCATCATTGTAGTCTATATCATAAAATGAAGGTACATATACACCCTCTATCAGAATAGCCCTTTTAAAAAATTCGGATCTATTATAATTTGCTCCCTTCATTTCATCATATAAATTTATAACATCTAAAATGGTTTCCTCTGCTTCCCCCAATATAGCTATATCAATAAAATCCGCTAAGGGTTCGCAATTATATGCACAGGGTCCCCCGACTATAACGATTGGGTCATTTTCTTCCCGTTCTGAGCTGTATATGGGTATTCCTGCCAAATCTAACATATTCAATATATTTGTATAGCTCAGTTCATACTGCAGGGTAAATCCGACGAAATCAAAATTTCCGATAGGTTGTCTGCTTTCCAGTGCAAATAAAGGAATATTATTATCCCTCATCTGCTCCTCCATATCTACAGCCGGGGCAAATACTCTCTCACAAAAAATGTTTTCCTGTTTGTTTAACAAGTGATATAAAATTTGCATACCTAAATGACTCATTCCTATTTCGTAAACATCCGGAAAACAAAAAGCAAAACGAGTCATGTTTTCATCTATTGTTTTATGCACACTGTTCAATTCATTTCCCAGGTATCTGGCGGGTTTTCTGACCTTGTATAAAAGGTTTTCTATTTTCAATCCTCCCATTACCTTTCTCCCTTCAAAATTTATCCTTGGTTTCGATTATATAAGTTTGAAATAATGGGCGAGCAAAGCTCGCCCCGTATATATCCAATCTATACTCATGTATCCTAATTACTATAATAACACAGAAAATAAAAAATATTTGTTCGGGTCATAATAATTTCCCCAAGGTAATATTATAACCATGTTTAATTATAGCATCTATTATTTCACTTTCCGATAAACTTCCCGTTATCCTCCCCGTTTCATCCACTATAGTTATTATACAATACTGTTCCAATGTAAATCTGTCAAATATGTTTTTAATATTAACAAAGTCCATAGCTATTATATACTTTGAATCCATAACGCCATCTCTAAATAAGGTTTTTCTCTTCAAAACAAGATTTTTCATAAATATAAGGTCGATTTTTTCCTTTTCTCCTTTGTTGGCAAAAAATATATAAATCGATAAAATACTGATAAGAATATATTTTATATTATAAACCAGTGCTGTGTATATTCCGACAGCAAACAACAGCATACATATGAAGTATCCTGATTTTATGATTATATGAGTAGCCCTCTTGATCCCAAGGTAGCATCCCATAATACCCCTTATAACTCTCCCACCGTCTAAAGGCAAGATTGGTATGAGATTAAATAGCCCGATAACCATATTAGATGTTAAGAATAATTGTATTGTATGGTTATCCTTGATATCAAGTTTGTCTATTATCAAAAATGTAATAATAATAAGTATAAGATTTGATATCGGACCCGCTAATGCGATAATTATTTCCTGTTTGGGATTTTCCTCGATATACTTTCTGAATTTAACCATTCCACCAAAAATAAAGATTTTTATTTCTGAAATACCTATATTATAATAAGTACATGCACAACAATGTGCTAGTTCATGCAGGAAAACAACAATGATTAATACCAACAACTGACTGAAATAATTGAAAAACATACTGTGAAACAGTATGAAAAAAAACAACAAACTAACCCTTATCTGCACGCCGAATATTTTAAACAACTTCATTTTTATTGGCTCCACTTTATTAGCTTCACATTATCAGCCCTACATATTTAGGTTTTCATATCCATGTATATAATGGGATCAACAGGTTCGTTGCGATACCATATCTCTAACAATAACTTTCCGGATGAGGTACCTATTACCTGACCTTGTTCCACCTTCTGATTTACACTTACATCATTAGTACCCATAAGTTTATATACAGATAATAATTCTCCCTTATGTTTTACTATTATATAATTTCCGACCAGTTTATTTGAACCTACATTTATAACAACACCATTGCCTACAGAGTAAATATCAAGGCCCTCATCTCCGGTATAAATTAGACCCCGTGATACGCTTGATGTGCCCTCAATTTGTTCATTGAAGCGGGTAATTACTTTCCCGTCAATCGGAGGTATAAATTTCTTGGCCGGTTTGTGTTCCATTTTCATAACCGTTACAACTTTTTCCCCAAATGTTGAGATATAACCGGGAAGCTTTTTAGCCTCCGCCAAGCAGGCCTTTATATCAAATTCGGATTCCAATTTTATCTTTATAAAATCCAGCATCCTTTTAGATTGTTCAAAATTTGATATTTGAATAGTTATTATTATCACCAGTAGGATAATTGAAATAATAGTTCTGATAACCGTTTTTCTAAACCAAGCGTTATAGTTTCTAGTACTGCCCGAAATGTTTTTTCTCCCAAACGTGCTATTAAACAAACCCCTTCTGTTTCTTTGTGTGAGCATATATCATACCATCCCTCTTATTTTTACTCTAGTATAATATATTGACCACATAATAGTTTTATTACACCGGCCCATAAAAAAAGACTATTTAAATTGTTTAAATAGCCTTCCCTGGATCTAAAATATGCAGTTTATTAAAAGCAGCGTTCTTTCATCTTTATAATGGGGATGTTAGCTACCAAAGCTGAAATGCTTGAGTTTTTGCCACCCTTTCTTGTTTTTGTTAATTTAATATCCAAACCTTCCTCATCTATTTCCATATAATCAGAAATAACTTTGATTATGTCTCCCTTAATCATTTCCAAAAAACGAGGCGAACAATTTGTTCGGTCGTGGACTAGAACCAGTTTGAGCCTTTCCTTTGCTACATTTTTGCTTGTTCCGGAATTACGGTTGAAAAACTTTAACAAATCCACTTTTGTCTCACTCCCCTTTCATGTTTACCTAGCTAGACCAAATATTTTTCTTAACCTGCCTACAAACCCTATCTCACTTTCCATGTCTATAAGTGAAACATCTTCTCCGGTAATTCGCTTAGTTATATTTTTAAATGCTTGTCCTGCCAATGAATTCTGATTTGTAATTACCGGTTCCCCTCTGTTAGCAGAGATTACTATCGCTTCATCATCAGGTACTACACCTAATAATTCAACCGCTAGAATATCAATCATATCGTCAATATCCATCATGTCTCCCTTTTTAACCATATCAACTCTTATACGATTAATAATTAAAACAGGATCTCTTATTTCAGAAGCTTCTAATAACCCTATAATCCTGTCCGCATCCCTGACCGCTGATATCTCCGGTGTTGTCACTACGATGGCGCTATCCGCCCCGGCGATTGCATTTTTAAATCCTTGTTCTATACCTGCCGGGCAATCAACCAAAACATAATCAAATTCTTCTTTTAATTCAAGTGTCAGTTTTTGCATCTCCTCTATAGTAACTGCATTTTTATCCTTGGTCTGGGCCGCAGGCAACAGATATAGTCCATCATACCTTTTGTCCTTTATCAAACCCTGCTTTAATCTACAGACATTTTTAACTATATCAACAATATCATAAACAATCCTATTTTCTAACCCCATTACTACATCCAGATTTCTAAGACCGATATCGGCATCGACCACAACTACACTATATCCCGATTTAGCCAGCCCGGTTCCTATATTAGCAGTAGCTGTAGTTTTGCCAACTCCCCCCTTCCCGGATGTTATTACAATAACTTCGCCCATAATCCTTTCCCCCTATCTTATATGTACTCAAACAGCCCTATTGTTAATTTAATGTTTATTTTCTATTTAGGTATGGTTCGATATACACCATATTGCCTTTTATTCTAGCTAATTCCGGGATCTTCGGCTTTTCATAGTTCCCATCCGGCGCCCTGGTTATGACGTCTGAAATCCTCAATTGTGTTGGATCCAGATGAAATGCGGCTACGCAAGCATCCCTGTTGCCATTTGAACCTGCATGTGCAACCCCGCGTAAATTGCCCATCACAACAATGTTACCATAAGCTGTTATCTGTGCCCCCGGATTTACATCACCCAGGATAACTACATTTCCTTCATAGTTTATGTTTTGCCCCGATCTTATAGTACCCTGTACAAATTTTGTTTTACCTTCTGTTATTCCTGAAAACACAGTTTCCACAGATTCGGATTTTTCCAGGGTATCCCTTTCATTTTGGTTTAGAACATATATCTTGTATCTTGTTGCCATCAATACCCCTAATTCCTTTTTCTGTTCAGAAGTTAAGGTATCACAATATATGTCGAAAATTTTGGCATCTTTGAAGAAAAATTTTGCTTTCTCAATTTTGTTAATTAGTTGCCGTTTTATGGTTTCAAAGTCATGTTGAGGTTTAATATAAATCAAGATCCCATTTTTAGTACCCTTAAATTCTATTATGTTTTCCTGAACCATGGTTTTCCCTCCAGCAATATATTGCCTATATTAACAGGTTCTGCACAAACCATATAAATCCTTCTTTGTACATCAAAAAATCGATAGACATTAATGTCTATTTTTCTAAATAAATCTACATAAATTAAGACTTAGGGGACCCAAACCCCAATTTATGGCATTAATCTGTTATCAACACTGAGATCTTCATTATTATCAGTTTCATTTAAGCCCATATATTCAGCTACAATCTCTCTAAATATGGGAGCCCCGTAACCCCCGGACCCGCCTTGCGGGATAAGAACCGCAATTGCAATCTGTGGATCCTCATAAGGTGCAAAACCCACAAACCAAGTAAAATTATCGTAATCAGGTTTGAATTGGTCTATGTCCTTGTCTTTAATTTTAGGATTTATCAACTTTATAGCTTCCCTCATAACAAAAGCATCATCCATATATTTTATGTTGTTTTTGTTTTCATTTTTTAATTGCAGCATTTTTTCCTTTACATGTTCTAATGAAACCCCAAATCTCGGTAAATGTGTTTTCAAATATCCTACTTCATCTTCCGAAGGAATTTTACCGGTTTTCTCTGCGGTACCTGTTTTGGCCGCAACATTTATCGGTAATTTATCAAAGGCTGAACTGGCTGTTCCCATTGTCGTAACCTGATGCATACCAATTTTTATTTTATCCAAATTATTATAATCCTTTAATCCGATTCTCTCTGCAGGCTCTTTAGGATGTTCTTTAACCTGTTCATTTTTGGCTGATTTGGATTTGTCAACAACACTGATATTGTGTTTGTATCCCCCATTGGCTATAATAGCCATAAAATTCGCCATTTGAATTGGGGTGTATTCATGTTCACCTTGGCCGATAGCAAAATTCATGGTATCGGCCACACTCCATCTAGCCTGGTTAAAGTAATCATACTTAATCGCATCCGTGTACATACCTGATTTTTCTTTTTTGACCCCTAATTCTATTATACGTTTTTCAATAACCGCTCTGGACGGGTTTTCCTCTGCCCAACTTACGATCTCTTCTATTATATCCTTTAAATTCTCCGCATTTGGTGTAACTTTTTCCGGATCCAGATCCTCTGTGGTCATTTGTCTGTTCAAATAATTATTTAACATTGCTTTGGCCGTTGCAAATTTCCGCTCTTGACTGGGAACACCTCCCGCTCTTTCCTTTGGAATGTCTATTTCTATACCTGTATAATCATTCAGTCCGAATTTTTTAGTATAGTTCGTAAGTATCTCCGGGGTCATATTAATCGGAAGTGGCCTTCCCGCCCCATAATCATATCCATTAGCTATAGAATAAAAATAATAGTTGTTTGAGTCCCTGATAGCTTCAACAAGGCCCTGGTATCCCATAGTTCTTCCACTTTGATGCCACAACCAGTTACCAAAGGAATGTCCTCCTATTCTGATAAAGCCTTTATCCAGGATTTTATAATCCGGGCTGAGCCCCTGCTCCAAGGCGGCAACACCTACAACCATCTTAAAGGTGGAACCGGGCTGTACAGCTGTGTTTAACGCCATATTTAAAAGGGGCCTGGGCGATAAAATGTCCCTCTCATTTTCCGGCATCAATTTTTGCCAATCCGATGTGCTTATACCTGTAGCAAAGAAATTAGGATCATAGGCCGGATAACTTGCCAATGCCAAAACATTACCGTTTTTAACATCCAACACTACGGCAGCACCGGATTTTGCGTTTTTCCTGATACCGCTGGAGCCTAAAAAGGTATCCCTTCCCCATTCGGTTTCGTAAGTACCTCCGGTTTGGATAGCCTTTAGGACATCCTCCAATATTTCCTCAGTTTTTTGTTGCAAATTTGCATCTATTGTTAAATATAATGTTCCTCCGGGAACAGGTTCTTTCCTTTCTAAAACCTCCACCAGTCTCCCGCTCGAGTCCACAATTACTTTTTGATAACCGTCCACACCCTTTAATGTATCCTCAAATTTGTGTTCAAGCCCTGTCTTTCCTATAATGTCATTGGGTAAATACCCCAATTCCTTAATATACTTGTCTATTTCATGCTGTTGACTGATCTTACCCAAATTTCCTAAAAGATGGGCAGCCAACTCCCCTCCCGGGTAGTATCTGATTGGTTCAACAACTATGCTTATACCCGACAGCTCCATAATATTTTCTTCTATTTCGGCCACGGACTGTGGTGAAATATCCTGTGCTATTTTTACCGGATTATATTGTAGATAACCATCACTTCTTATCTGCTCACGTACCACCATTATTTTTCTGGCATCCTCAGGGGAGTAGTCATCGGATATTTCGTAATATTTTCTG
>CAYOQX010000011.1:0-4355 GCA_964406195.1 uncultured Alkaliphilus sp.
CAACACGGTATTGGTATAAACATTTATACAATCGATTGCCGAATATTTTAGCGGTAACCTGACTACAAAATGGTTGGTTTAGGGGGTATCCTGTAATGGAAGAAAAAAAAACAACGGGGAAAAAGGAAGGGAATCTGAGTAACCTTGTAAGTGCATTGGAGAACCTGTATAATAGATTTAGTCAAACAAAAAATCGGGAAATGGGTGAAAACGAGGAACTTGCTCAGTGCATAACCGAGGCATATGAAGAATGGCAGAGTGCGGAGAATCTTTTTCACAGCGTGTCGGACCCTGACCTTATAGATCATGCTATATACAAATTGGAGGCCAGCAAGGCCAGATATGTTTACCTGCTCAAGCAGGCCAAGGCTGAAGGAATCAGAACGGATTTGTATTGACCTGCATTAAGAACGGGCAAAAGTTCGGTTATATAGTTTTTATCATAATATATGGAAGAAATTTATATAATATAGGGAGTAGTTGCGACTGCTCCCTATTTAAAGTATTTATTGTTTATTGCTTATTGATATTTCAGAAGAGCAAATGTCAAACAACCATTGGGGTGAGGTTTGAATGGGATTGGAGCTAAAAATCATACTTGCGTATGCAATAGGGCTGATCTTGTTATATGTTATCGGATGGATTATAATGATTCCCCTGAAGTGGATAATAAGACTGGTATGGAATTCAATACTGGGCGGAATTATGTTATTTGTTATAAATTTAGTAGGAAGTATATGGGGGATACATTTGGCAATTAATCCCTACAGCGCCGCTATTGTCGGGGTGCTGGGCGTCCCGGGGATAATATTGCTGTTTTTGTTAAAATATGTATTGTAGGGACCTTGATGGATTTTTATCCTATGTAGGTTTTACGGAAAGGATAATCGGCGGGCGAACGAATTTTGTTTCTGTACATTGGTATTGCAATGTTATAGGGCAATTTTCGGTCGTCCGTTATTGTGTATTATTCGGATTTATAAAACATATTGCTTATATTTCGTGCTGAAGACGGTATACGGAACAGATTAAAATATCTTGAGAAATGACACGTTGGTTTTGTTATAAGGAAAATAGTAGTATATAATATAATACGTAGGAACTAGTTTTGGGGGTGAATATAATGAAGGATGGTGTTGATATAGGCCGCAGTATTAAAATCATAGGGTTTTTGAAATGCGAACTTTTAAACAGTGTTTCTGCAGTTTTTGAGGCTATATACAGGGGCAGTAAAGAAGGGCAACAGATGATTTTAGAAGGTTTGGCCAACATTATATTAGTAACCTATTCATTGGCCAAAAGATTGGGAATTGAATATTCATCTATTGATAAAAAGGTGCGGGAAAAGGCAAGGCTCCATATATTGGAGGAACACCATTTGGAAAAATGGTACGGGGACCTTTCAAGTCTGTATCAGCATTTAGAAGACCATGAGGAATAAAGCTAAAAACCGGGAGTGATTTTTAAATGAAAAACTATGATAAAAAAAAGGCGTTTATTGAGGCCGCATTGATTGCCGCTATAACTGCCATATTTGCTATAAGCATTGCACATTTACCAGTGTTGTCCATATCTATAGCACTGATTCCTGTTCCGTTTATGATTTTGGCGTACAGGCATGGTCATAAATATTCTATGCTGTCTTTTATTGTTTTTAGTCTGTTGATCGGGATTTTAATGGGTCCGGTTTATGCCGGTTTTCTGTTGTTGGTATTCGGGCCGATGATTTTTGCAATGGGTTATTACATGAAAAAACAGAAGGAACCATATGTGGTAATAGGTATAGGTACAGCCATATCGGTTTTTTCCATATTAGCTATATTTCAAATTGTTTCATATATCGGAAACATAGATGTAATTGCCGAGATTACCGCTGCCGTTGAGAGTGTTGTGGACGGACAGGTTGAGGTTTTGAAAACCATGAACGTGGATGTTTTAGGTGCAGACGAAATACTGGATTATTTGTTAATGATTTTACCGGGAATGCTTCTTATTCAGTCCATGGTTACGGCTTTTGGAAACTACTATATAACGGCAAATATATTAAAACGATTCAATACCGATAACATCACACTCCCGCAGTTCAGTGATTTCAGATTGCCGAAAAATATTGTATTCGGTTCATTTATTATTTTTGTACTGAGTTATCTGACCAAATATATTGGAGGCGTTTATCACATCAGCTTGCTTGTAAATGTTACGCTGCTTTTTATTTTTATGTTTTTTATACAAGGGATATCGGTTATAAGCCACTTAATAAAAAGGACTAAAATTCCTAAAACTATACGTATCGTTTTATTGATAGCAATTTTATTTATAGGTCCGTTGCTTACAATAGTTTCGTTTATTGGATTAATTGATGCCATAGTTAATATAAGAAACATAGGATAAACTAATATTCAAAATTTATAGTTATTTCATATATCCGGATTGTTCCGTATTATATAATTCAGTTCCGCAATAGGGGACACATAAATAACTGTAAAGAGGTTTGGGAGGTAAATTAAATGGGTAGTACTAAAAGAAGCAAATTTTTTAGGGCTTTAGTTCCTGATACGCGAATTTATCTCATTATAATTTTTATATTTATATTGGTAGTATCTTATTATAATAAAAAAATAGGCGTAATAGGTATATTTTTATTGGCATACTTAATTTACTATAATCTGAAAGTCAGCAACATAAGGAGAGAGGAGTGGGCCCGTTATATTGAGGGATTATCATCGGATATTGATTCAGCTACGAAATATGCGATTTTGAATCTTCCCATTCCGCTGACCATAGTTGAATTTGACGGTACTATTACATGGTATAATTCCAAATTTTCAGTTATAGCGGACTGTAAGGAATTACTGGAAAAAAACATCCAGGATGTTATTGAAGGTTTTGATTTAAAAGACATATTGCAAAATGGAGACGGACAAATCGAAACAATTAAAATTAGTGAAAGGTATTTTAGAATTGTACATAATATTATAAAATTGTCGGAAGGACATGCGACCGACTATATCATCATGATTTATTTGATAGAAGCTACCGAATACGAAGAATTAAGTAAGAAATATAATGATGAGCGGATGGTTATAGGGGTCATCCAAGTGGACAACTATGATGACGTTATGCAGGATACAGAGGAAGCAAAACAGCCGTTGGTTGCGGCGGAAATAGAGCACAAAATAAATTTATGGTCAAAACAAATCGACGGTCTTATACGGAGGTATGCTAAAGACAAATTTATTATTG
This sequence comes from uncultured Alkaliphilus sp., assembly GCA_964406195.1. GTDB lineage: Bacteria > Bacillota > Clostridia > Peptostreptococcales > Natronincolaceae > JAAZJW01. The sequence continues at coordinate 3,244 of CAYOQX010000011.1, forward strand.
TTTTCAACCATAAACATTTACATGACCTGGAGGCAAAAAAATTCGACATATTGGACGATATTAGAGAAATAGACCAGGGAAACAAGATGCCTATTACCCTGAGTGCAGGTATAGGAGTATACGGAAAGACACCTTCCCAAACCTGGGAATTTGCCAATGGTGCAAAAAATCTGGCACTGGGCAGGGGCGGGGATCAGGTGGTTCTAAAAAAGGGAGATAAAATCAGTTTCTACGGGGGTAAGGCAAAGGCGGTCGAAAAGAGAACAAAGGTAAAAGCAAGAGTCATATCACATGCCTTGCGCCAGTTGATAGATGAATCCGTTAATGTTATAGTTATGGGGCATAAAATGGCGGACCTGGATGCACTGGGTGCCGCCCTGGGTATTTATCGTGCGGCCAAAAACAGGGACCGAGAGGGATATATTGTACTGAATAATTCAAATCCTACAATTGACGGATTGGTTGATCGTATATACGAAACCGATGAATACAAAAATGTTATTATAGATTGCGATGAGGCAAAATATAAAATCGAGGACAGATCATTGCTGGTAGTGGTGGACACCTACAGGCCGAGTTTTACCGAATGTCCGGAGCTGTTGGAACTGACGGACAAAATAGTGGTTATAGATCACCACAGGAGGGGAACCGAGTTTATCGAAAATACGGTTCTGGCCTATCATGAAATATATGCCTCGTCTACCTGTGAATTGGTAACCGAAATATTGAGCTATATGGATGATGAAATCAACATACCTCAGGTGGAGGCGGAGGCCCTGTTGGCGGGGATCTCCATGGATACTAAAAACTTTAGATTTAAGACAGGTGTAAGGACTTTTGAGGCCGCTTCTTTGCTGAGAAGGGCGGGTGCGGATATGACATCTGTAAATCAATTGTTCGAGGACGACCTGAATATTGTTGTGGCCAGGGCGGAAATCATTAAAAAAGCGGAAATATTTTGCGAAACCGTAGCAATTTCCATGTTTAGTGAAATTTCAGGATATTCCCAACTTATTGCAGCCCAGGCCGCGGATGAGTTGTTAAGCGCCAGAAGGATTACAGCCTCCTTTGTTTTGGGGAGGAAAAGTGATACAATAGTTTTTATAAGCGGA
>CAYOQX010000011.1:4365-23896 GCA_964406195.1 uncultured Alkaliphilus sp.
AGGTGATTTTAGAGAAATTTGGGGGCGGTGGCCATATGACGGTTGCAGGTGCCCAAATAGAAAACACTACATTGGAAGAAACCAGAGAAAATCTGGAAAATGCGATTAAGGAATATTTCGAGGAGGTAAGTGAAGAAGAATGAAAGTAATCTTATTAAAGAACATAAAAGACTTGGGTGAAGAAGGAGAGGTAGTAGACGTAAAGGATGGATATGCGAGAAACTACTTACTCCCCAGAAAACTGGTTGCCGAGGCAACAGAAGGAAATCTAAGAGCACTGGAAGAACGAAAAGCATCACAGAAATTGAGGGAAGAAAAAGAAATTGAAGAGGCTGAAAACCTTGCAGCAAAATTGGAAAAATCCCCAATTGAAATAACAGCCAAGGCCGGCGAAGGTGGAAAATTATTCGGATCCATAACATCTCAGGATTTGGCGGATGCATTAGAAGAACAGTATAAAATAAAAATAGATAGGAGAAAGATTGTCTTACCGGAACCGATAAGAGAGCCGGGTATAAGGGATGTAAATGTAAGACTTTATACCGATGTTATCGGAAAATTGAAGGTAAATATAAAAGGTGAATAGAGTGGAAGATTTAGATTTGACCAACAGAGTGCCGCCCAATAGTGTGGAAGCGGAACAGTCGGTTTTAGGTTCCATGTTACTGGACAGGGAAGCTGTAATAATTGTTTTGGAAATTTTAGACGGTTCGGATTTTTATAGGGAGGCCCATAGAGAAATATTTGAGGCCATGTATGATCTGTTCGATAAGGACAAGCCTATAGATTTGGTTACTCTGACGGAGGAGTTAAAGAAGCGGGGAACCTTGGATGCTATAGGTGGAATACCCTATTTGACAGGTCTGGCTTCAGGTGTGCCTATTGCTTCAAATGTACGGCATTATGCGGAAATAGTGGAGCAAAAATCCATACTGCGGGAATTGATAAAGGCCTCGCAGGAAATCATTCATCTAGGTTATGACAGCGATAAAGAGGTTTCGGAAATAGTTGAATGGGCACAAAAAAGTATCTACGATATTTCACAGGACAGGCTCGATAGGGATCTTGTTTCTATAAAAAGTGTTTTGTCGGATACATTTGACAGAATCGAAAAACTATATGAGGAAAAAACACAGATTACAGGAATGACCACCGGTTATATCGACCTGGATAAAAAACTGAGCGGGTTTCACAAAACAGATTTGATTTTGATTGCTTCCAGGCCTTCTATGGGAAAATCTGCACTTGCTTTGAATTTGGCGCATAACGCAGCCATCAAAGCAGGGGCATCGGTAGCTGTTTTCAGTTTGGAAATGTCTACGGAACAGCTGATGCTTAGGATGATAGCATCCGAATCTATGGTTGAATTGGGGAAAATACGGGTTGGAAATTTAAACGAAGACGAATGGACAAAGATTGCCAATGCTATGGTTCCCCTTTCACAATCAAAAATATTTTTTGACGACACCCCGGGAGCTTCCGTAATGGAAATAAGATCAAAATGCAGACGTTTAAAAATGGAAAGAGGTTTGGACCTGGTTTTGATTGACTATCTGCAATTGATGGAAGGCAGTAGGAGGAGCGAAAACAGACAGCAGGAAATTGCATCTATTTCAAGAAGTCTAAAAGTAATGGCAAAGGAACTGGATTGTCCCGTGATTGCACTATCCCAATTATCCAGGGCGCCGGAGCTAAGGTCCAATCACAGGCCTATTTTGTCGGACCTCAGGGAATCCGGGGCTATGGAACAGGATGCGGATTTGGTTATGTTTTTATATCGGGATGAATATTATCATCCGGACAGTGATAAAAAAAATATAGCTGAAATAATTGTTGCAAAACACCGTCATGGGGAGATAGGTACAGTTGACCTGATTTGGTTAGGCCAATTTCAAAAATTCCTGGACTGTGAAAAATACAGGAGCCCTTAGTCTGAATATTATGTGATGTGCCGTGAGTGGAGGAACCTATGAAGCTTGCAGAGGGTGAGAAAACTTATATAAAAGAACTTAAAAGGGAACATGTGGATCTTATGCAAAGTTGGGGTAGGCACAGGGATCCTTTATTTTACTGTTATAATTTCCCCCATCTGACCAAAAAACAAAAAGATTATTGGTATAGGGATAAAACATTGTGGTTTTCAAATAAATGTTTTGTGGTTTTCAACAACCACGACCAATTAATAGGATATATTTCGCTGAGGAATATAAAGATTTTCAGGAGGACCTGTGAACTGGGTATAGTATTTGATCCTGATAATATAGGTATGGGATACGGTACGGACGGGCTCAAAGCTTTTTTGGGATATTATTTCGGACCGCTGAAAATGAAGGCCCTCTACCTAAAAGTATCTGTTTTTAACAAAAGAGCCCAGAGATGCTACGAAAAAGTCGGTTTTAAATTAGTCGATATTGTTACGGAGGAATTCGAGGATCAGAGTTTGCCTATTTTTCAGGATGATCTGTTCATTCCATATAGGCACTTTTTTAAACTGAAAAACAAAAAGTTAAAATGTCAGTTTATGAATATGGCTATTACAAAAAAAGCATATTACAGACAAAATTAAAGGCGTATTTTTGTATATAATTATTACAAACTAGCAAATATTCTATTTTACTGGCAGTTTTGTCCACATTATCCACGGAATAGCTGTGTATAAGATTGAAATTTGTGTACAACATTAAGATAACACCAAAATATTTTCATTATTGATTAGGCAAAATAAAAATGATATCATTAGTAACAATTGCGACAACTACAAACATTTTAGAAGGAGGTTGGAAAATGGCTACAATTACAAAAGATATGACAGTTATGGAGGTTTTGAGATTAAATGAGGGAGCCGCCTCTGTTTTCAGGAGCTTTGGACTCCAATGTCTGGGCTGACCCGGGGCTACAATGGAGAGTCTGGAAGACGCTAGTAAGATACATGGTATAAGTGTTGACAGCCTGGTGGCTAAACTCAACGAGTTTTTTGAACAGGAATCAAAATAATTGAGGGTTAAAGGATAAACCTAGGTAGAGCCTAGGTTTATTTTTATGTGACTTTTTCCCACCTCAAATCCTTGCCGAAAAAATGAAACACGGAAAACTCTGAAAAAAGACGTGAAAATATACGGTCGTCGTAACGATTCATTATTTCCTTAGGTGAAAGATTTGTAGATATTATCATTTTTTTATTAGATAAAAGTCGACTGTTAATGATATTAAACAATTCACTATTTGTAAATGTATTGGTCATTTCGGTTCCTAAATCATCTACAATTAATAAATCCGCCTCAAAAAGGAGGTCATATTTGTCCTTATTACTATTTCTCCCAAATCTTATTTCCTCCAGTATTTCTAAAAGTTTAAAGGCGGTCTGGTAAATTACAATTTTCCCCTTGTCTAAAAGAGACTTGGCTATACAGTTGGCTAAAAATGTTTTACCGACCCCTGTTTCCCCGTAGAACAGCAGGTTATTGTCCTTGCTTTTTACATCAAAGTTAAAAACAAACCCTTCGCATACATTAAGTATATCCATCATATTTTGTCTGGGTGTTAATGTTTCATCATCAAAAGGTTCATCGGAAAATATATCCAAATCAAATGTTTGGAAATTTTCTTTTTCCAACACATTGGATAAATTAGACATGTTATAGGCCTTGGTAATAAGCTGTTGTTTAAAACATTTACATTTTTGACCGTCGGGCAAAAAGCCGGTATCGCTGCAGTCCGAACAGGAAAAATCATCATTCAAATAGTGCAGCGGAATGTTGTTTTCCGTAAGTAAAATAGCCCGATCCTGTTTTAACCGTTCTAATTTTTGTTTGAGTTCATCTATAACTTTTTCCGGATTGTCTACACCCTGTATAAGCATTTTGGAGATGGTTATACCCGTTTTTTGAAGTTCTTCATCGATTTCACGTATTTCAGGTACCTTTTTATATACTTTTTGCAATCTGTCCTCTTTCGATTTTTGGGCCCGGCTTCTTTTCCTTTCATAATCCTTCAATATTTCATGTGTAAACAATTGCATCATGCTAAGCAATCCTCCTAGTTATTTGACCTTTTCCTTTGGTTATCCAACACAAGCTGTTCCAATTCTTCAGCCGTGTATTTATCACCGCGGCTCTTGGCCAAGTGAAACTTGGTTTTTATCCTGGGCACAGCCCGAGAATCCTTATACCCCCTGCCATTTTGAGGCTTTGTATCCAGTTTTTCAATATCATCCACTGTTTTGATTCCTTTTTTATACCAATTCTTCAGTATGGAATTAAAGTAATTGATGTTCGGATTAGGGGTACCGCTGGATTTTTGGCATGCAGCCAGTATCATTTCAATATCAAACCCCAAGTCATCTATCCAACTATCCATAGTTTTCATTTCAGCCTCGGTAGGGCCCCGTGAATGAAAGCCCAATGCCTTGAACACTCTGCTGTAAAGCCCGTATCTATCTCCCTGTTCGAGAAGATATTGTTGTAAATCCTCTATAGTAAATATACCTTGGTCATACCAGGTCCTGACTACACCGAGTGAATAGTTCAGAACATGTCTTACGTTTTTGCGCTTTTTGGAATATCGGAATGCTTCGGTTATTAAGGGAGGATTTATATTATATTTATAAAGCAGTTCAACAATTTTAAGCTTTTCGTTAGGAACTAATTCTCTGGCAATAATTTTATTTATTTCTACAAACATATTTCTGATTTCCGGGACCTTGTTGGCATCTACCAAATCGGCAGGCGATAATGTATGGGATTTGGATTGTTTTTTATCGATGCGGCTTTTTTGCGATATACTGTGTATCGGTTTATAGTTATTGTCGATATAGAGTTGTTTTAAACTTACGAACTCTACGCTGTAGTTATTTTTGTCCCCGTCTTTCGATTTGTGTTTTATTATAACATCCTTACTTTCCCAAAAATCCCAGGCGGCCAGTACATCGGACAAAGGTATATTGAGATGTCTCGCAATGGACATGTTGTTTACGTTCATATCAGGTTCGCGGTTTAGAGCATATTTATATCCCAATAGGTACACCTGTACAAAGGTTCCGTTTGCTATAGGCATATAAACATCTATAAAAATATTTTCGATCGGTGTATCTCCTAAATCAATAGAAGCACTTCCTTTAATAAAAGACACAGACATCACTCCATTTTAATAAATATCCGACTGTAGCAACCAATAAAAGAGTACATCAAATTACACATAATTATATCATACAACCTGCTGTACATAATGTTTAAGCGGGAATTTTGGAATAAAATAAAATCCCTGAAATAAAATTTTAATAGCATACTAAATAATTAGGGAGGTAACCGATGTGAGTCTTAACAGGGAAGTTATCAAAAAATTCCACTTGTTTATAATTTTGTTTATAACATTTACGGTATCGGTGTCTGTACATTATATATTAGATACCGGGCAGGCGCAAAAAGTATTTAATACATTGATGAAAACACAAAGAACCCCTCAATATACAATTAATGTAAAATTTAAGGAAAAAGATATGTTGTTAGAAGCAAAACAACGGATATACTACGAAAACAGAACGGAAAAACCGATAAAGGATTTATATTTTCATATTTATGCCAATGTTTTTAGGGACAGCAGTACCGCTCCTTTTGCGGCTGAGGACATGGCGAGGGCATATCCCAACGGGTTTAGTGAGGGATGGATAGATATCACAAGTATAAAAAAGGGAAACAGAAAGGTGAACTATAAAATTATGGGTAGGGGGAATACAAACCTGAGGGTCACCCCCAAAAAACCCGTAGAACCGGGCGCATCAATAGAACTGACTATGAAATTTAAGGTCAAACTGCCAAATTCCGTCGGAAGAATGGGTTATGGAGAGAACACGGTAAATATAGCAAATTGGTATCCGATATTGTCCGTACTCGATGAGAGCGGCTGGAATTTAGAACCTTATCACAGCATCGGAGATCCGTTTTACAGTGACATTTCAAATTATGATGTGGATATATCTATTCCAAAGCAGTATAAATTGGCTTCTACAGGGAATATCATAAAAGAAAATACAGGTGCAAACAAAAAAACCTTTAAGATAAAAGCTGATAATGTAAGGGATTTTGCTATTGTACTGAGCAAAAAATTCTCTATGGACAGGGCTGATGTTGACGGTATAGAATTAATATCCTATACAATTGATAAGGCAAAAAGTGAACAGGCACTGAAATATGGAATAGATGCTCTGGAGATATTTAACAGACTATTCGGTAAATACCCTTATAATCAGCTGTCTATAGTAGCAAGCGATTTTTTTATAGGGGGAATGGAATATCCGAATCTTGTCATGATTGGACAGTCATTTTATGAAATTGACAAAGATTTTCCGCTGGAATATGTAATTGCACATGAAATTGCACATCAATGGTGGTACGGGGTAGTCGGTAACAACGAGGTAAAAGAGCCCTGGTTGGATGAGGCGCTTGCCGAGTTTTCCACGCTTCTGTATTTTGAGGAAAAATATGGGGGACATATTAAAGAGCAGGTATATGAAAAAATGATAGAGGATCAATATGATGATTTTTTAGATAGATGGCGAAGGAAAGACGAAGGGATATTAAAGGGTTTGGATGAGTTTGACGACCAATCGCAATACAGCAGTATAATATACGGTAAGGGGGCCGCATTTATGAGGGAACTCAGGAGGGATATGGGAGATGAGGCCTTTCTGAAAGCCCTGAGGGAATACTTCAATACGTATAAATTTAAAAATGCTTCAACAAAGGATTTTTACAACATACTGCAGAAAAACACGGATGAAGATTTAAGAGATGAGTTTTCCAGATGGCTTAATCTAAAAATTGAATAATTCTTGCGAACAAGGGCAAGCTAACAGTCACCCGGTATTTTTTATATTGTTATAGGGAATTTTTTGTTTACAAAATCATATTTTGTGGTATAATAAACGAGTAATTATTACAAAAAGGTTACAAAATTCTCAAGTAATCCTTAAGAAGAAACTATATTCGGTAATTATCCGGATATTTTGAGGGGAGATTTACAAATGAAAAACGATACGGGTGACGAATCTGCGGACCTTCCACAGATTCAAAAAGTTATGCGGAAGGTCAAAACAATTTATGACAAGTATAAAAACATGACAACCAAGAAATTTCAAAATAAATTAGGATGTACAAAAACCGATACAACTCACAAAACATCCTATAGAAGCGGTAAATTTACATATAAGGCAATCGGCGGGGCTGTTGTATCATTATCCCTGGCCGTATTTGTATTTTTAATGGTCTGCAATTTGTACACGGCTTACAGCGTAGGAATAGACGGTAAGACCTTAGCTATAGTCAGAGATGAGGAAGATTTTATAAATGCATTGGAAGAGGTCAAAGAGGAGGCCTTGTCTCTATATGGGCAGGAGGTAGTATTGGACGAAAAGCCTACCTTCACCAAGATTAAAGCCAAAGGGAAAAGAATAACACAACATCAGGATATAATAGACAATATTATGTCCCAATTCAGCATTAAACTAAAGGCTGTGGCCATTAAAATCGATGGGGAAGAGGCAATAGTTGTCAGGGATAACAAGACTGCCTCCGAAATACTGGACAGTGTTAAAAATTCCTTCGTTGACGGGGATTCCGAATATGATCACATCGGTTTTGTAGAAGATATAGAGGTTGTGGAAACGGCAGTGGATTTTAGCGATATAGTTGACAAAGAAGAAGCACTTAAATTAATAACAACCGGTACCGATGAGGAAAAAATCCATGAAATGAAAGAAGGGGAAAACACCTGGACTGTGGCTCTGGAATACGGTTTGGAAATGGATGACATTATGAAGGCCAATCCGGGCATAGACCCTGAAAGATTGCAGATAGGTCAAAAAATCAGCCTTATAGTACCGAAACCTTTAATTTCGGTGGAAACCAGGGAATATGTAGAACATACGGAAGAGGTGCCTTTTGAAACCAAATATGAGAAAACAGAGGCTCTGTATAAAGGTGATAAAAAAATAATAGCCCACGGTAAGGAAGGGAAACGCGAAACAAAGGGATATGTGATTAAGCATAATGGTGTGGAAACCGATAGAGAAATTGTAGAGGATAACATAATCACAGAACCCAAAACCAGGGTTATAGCTGAGGGAACCAAAACAAGACCCGCTACGATGGCCACAGGATTATTTTCCAGGCCCACCAGGGGACGTTTAACATCGGCCTTTGGAATGAGAGGCGGGAGGCAGCATACGGGAATAGACATAGCGGCCCCGAGAGGTACTCCTATTCTTGCGGCGGATGCCGGTAGGGTATCATTTTCGGGCAGAAAGGGTTCTTATGGGAACCTGGTAATCATAGACCATGAAAACGGATATCAAACCTATTATGCTCATAATAGCAGAAACTTGGTGGGACGGGGAAAACGTGTTTATAAAGGACAAAAAATTGCAGAGATGGGCAGTACGGGAAGAAGTACAGGGTCGCATCTGCATTTTGAAGTAAGAAAGAACGGGGCTCCCGTTAATCCGCAGGGCTTTGTAAGGTATTAACATATAGCAAACAAAAAATAAACAAGGTGCAATTTCCCATGAGGAGATTGCACCTTTTTAGGTTGCTGCTACATCATCAGTAAAAGAAGGACCAATAATATTGCCAAAATCATATCATCGGACAAAAACGGCTCGGTTGTGTCCCCTACATACGGCCGGTCCTGTTTATCTTTCGGCGGCTCCGTTTTTACAGCATTAATAATTTTTTTAATATCCAAAATACCCGCTCCCTGCTTGTTGGGATCCAAACCCAGGTCCGCCGCATTGGATGTAATAATTTCTTTCACCCGGGAGGGTGTTAACTCAGGATTGTTTTCATATAGTAGGGCGGCACACCCTGCTACAATAGGGGTTGCCATGGAGGTTCCCGATAATTTTTTATATTCATGGTATTTACCCGCCAGGGAATTAATTGCAACCCCGGGAGCCAAAACATCGGGTTTTTCGAACCCGTCCTGCGTAGGTCCGCTGCTGGAGAAATCTGCAACGGTGATACCTTCAACACGTGAATTGGTACGATCGTCACAAGCCCCTACTGCAATAATATTCGGGCTTACGGCGGGGGATGTTATTGTGGAAGGATCCGGTCCGCTGTTTCCGGCGGCTACCGTTACCGTAATGCCGGAAGCAACTGCCGCATCTACAGCCTGACAGAGAGGATCATCTTTATAACTGTTTTTCGGTTTTGTTCCCAGGGACAGTGTGATGACCTTAATATTATATTTATTTTTGTTATCAATTACCCATTGGATACCTGCGATTACGTCTGAAATGTTTCCGCTGCCGTCACTTCTTAAAATCTTTATACCTACAATATTAGCATCCGGAGCAATACCCGCATACTTGCCCCTGGAAGCAAATCCGTTCCCGGCGGCGATTCCCGCAACGTGGGTGCCGTGGCCGTCATCGTCATAGGGCTCATCTTTTTGTTTAATAAAATCTTTAAATGCAATAATTCTGTTATCAGGGACAGTCAGGTCCTCGTGAGGAAAAATACCTGTATCCAGAACAGCGATAGAAATATCTTTACCTGTCAATCCGTGCTCATTGGCCAGGTCCGAGCCTACCGTAGCGGAAGATATATTCATCAATTTATATACATGATCATCTAAAAAAATTCTTTCGGTTATATTTTGCATCGCCATGCTTTTGATACCTGCAGAAGGTATATATGCGGCAACCGCATTTATTATAGGGAATATATGTTTTGTTCTTCCCCCCATTTTTGACACATGTTTTTCTAAATCCGCACATGTACAGTTTTTTCCGGAAATAATGACCGGAATTTCCTCTTCCTCAGTATCAAGGAGACGTTTTACAATTGAATCTTCAACAATATCTTTGTACTCAAACATACTCTACCCCCTTTCTGTTTTATATCCTATACTTATAAATTATGCAGCAAAGTATAGGAAGTGATAAAAATAATAACGCGAACGACCCCAACTATTTCACGAATGAACATTAAATACATGGTAGTAAATGTCTCCATCATACAAAATGGTGCTTATTCCCAGACTGTTGTTAATGGTAGATTTTCAGACGATATGTTATAATATTATAGGCATTCAAATTTCAATGTATAATAAAAAACATGCCAAATGAATGTCTTGCATAATCCCGCAACCTTAATTTGCCCTAAAATCGGGTCAGGTCATAAGGATTATAAGGGGGACGGCATCATGGTAGTACAGGAAACGTATAAGACATATAATGTCAAAATTATTTCTATGCTTTTTATTTTGATTATATTGACGGTATCATTTTATATTATAGATAGCTATAGGGTCACGCAGGGGCTCCGGCCTTTGATCAGGACCGTAGAAAACAGGATTGTTTTATATAAAACCCGTAATTTTAATGAACTGGAGACGGACAATTTTATTTTCAGGTATGAGGATATAGACGGGGAAACATTGGAGTTAATTCAAAACACGGCTGAAAATAAATACAGAGAAATTGCAGATGTATTCCAACACGGGTTTGAAGATAAGGTATTAATGATTGTATATAATAATATGGATTTGATGTTGAGCACAACTATGTTAAAGAAGGGGGATATGCCTATAGGTGTTTATTATGGGGACAGTGTTCATATTTTAAATCCCGGGATTTGGATAGAAGAAAAAGACAAATTAGAATATATATTTTATAATGAAGGCCCGGTACTTCATGAATTGGCACATCTTTTCACCGATCATATCGGGAACGGGAATTTTCCCATGTGGTTTACCGAGGGGGTAAGCCTATATTTCGAATACATGATTGACGGTTATGAATGGGGCAAAGAAATGGATGCGGGGATTTATACAATAGATGAATTGAATAACAACTTTCACGGCCTTGATCAGTATAGGGCCTATACGGAATCATTCAGATTGGTTAAAAATATGGTAGATAGCTATGGGGTAGAAGAGTTGATAGACGTTATAACTTATTTGGGTAAAGGACACAACATGAATGAATTTATACACTTATTTGAGAAAGTTTAATTAAACTTTCTCAAATATTTCATTCTGCTAAAAAACATAACAGATAAAACAAATGAAAATATAGAAGTTCGGTTTCATATAAACCGATTAATTTAATGGGGTGATGTTTCATCATGGAAAAAAGTATTTTGATAGTTGAAGATGAAAAACCCATAGCGGAAATAGTTAAGTTTAATTTGGAAAAAGAAGGTTATAAAGCATCCATGGCCCATGATGGTGAGGAAGGACTACATAAAGCGATTACTCTTGACCCGGATTTAATATTATTAGATGTTATGCTGCCTAAGTTGGATGGATTTCAGGTATGCAGGAAAATCAGAGAAACCTCGACAGTTCCAATTTTAATGTTAACCGCCAAAGAGGAAGAGGTTGACAAAGTTTTGGGTCTTGAAATGGGTGCGGATGATTATATTACAAAACCTTTCGGTATGCGGGAATTACTTGCGAGGATAAAGGCAAACCTGCGGAGGGTCGATGTCAGTTCCGGCAACAAAACAAGGGGTATACTCTCTATAAATGATATAACTATAGATTTTGCAAAATATGAGGTCAAAAAGGATAATAAAGTAATAAATCTTACGCTCAGGGAGTTTGAATTGTTCAAGTTTCTGGCGATTCGGGCAGGACAAGTATTTACGAGAGAACAACTTTTAAAACAGGTATGGGGTTATGAATATTACGGGGATATAAGGACAGTTGACGTAACTGTAAGAAGGCTCAGGGAGAAGGTAGAAGATAATTCAGGGACCCCTGAATATATTATGACCAAGCGAGGGGTAGGGTATTATTTCAGGGGGGCTTGATAATGTTTAAGAGTATCAGGTGGAAATTTATTATCATTTATTTTCTGCTGGTGTTTATGGCAATGATTATTATCGGAGTATTTTTGATGCAGGAATTTGAGCAATACCACTTAGGGGTTGTCAGCGACAACTTATCAAATTTGGCCAATACGGTAATTACATCTTTGGAAACCATCGATTGGCAGAACAACCCGGATGAAGTTGAAAATAATATAAGAAACTATGAACAAATGGGAACAGGAATTACGGTAATTAAAAATGATACAAATTTTACTATTGTATTCAGCACAAATGCGTCCTATATGAGCGAAAATGGTGAAGCAAATGCTACGCATTTTCTTGAATCGGATTTAATCCTAACCGCCCTCAACGGTGAGGTAAAGGAAAAAGATATTATACAACAAGATAATAAATTTAATAGTTCTAAACATATGGTTTTTCCTATCCACGACAGTAGCAATCGCATTGCAGGTGCTGTTTATTTTAAAAGCAACCTGGAAAGCATATATAGGACACTTCAGGAATCACGTACAATTATACTAAAGGCCACATTTTTGGCTCTTTTCATAACTATTATATTAGGATATTTTATAGCTAAAAGTGTTACCGGCCCTATTAATGATGTAACAATTAAGGCGGAAAAAATGGCCCAAGGTGATTTTGAACAGATTGTTGAAATAAGATCCGATGATGAAATAGGGCAGTTGGCGGATATGTTCAATCATCTGACTGCAAAATTAAAGACGGTTTTACAGGAAATGAGCAGCGAAAAAAAGAAAATGGATACAATTATTGAATATATGGCGGATGGGCTTATTGCCTCTACTAAAGAAGGACAAATTATACATATAAATTCCAAGGCTATAGAAATGTTGGGAATAAATGAAGAAGTTTGTGCAACCACTGATTTCAATCAGCTATTTACCTCTTATAACAATCGATTTAAAATAGAAAACTTCTTGGAAAACAAAGAAAATTGGACCGGGAGCAAAATAATTGACGTGGATAATAGAACGATACTGCAGGCGAACTATGAGCCTTATATGGATCAGGACGGGGACATAGAAGGTATTATTATACTGCTCCAGGATGTTACCAAACATCAAAAACTGGAAAACATGAGAAAAGAATTTGTAGCCAATGTTTCTCATGAGTTAAAAACTCCTTTGACAACAATAAAAGGCTATACCGAAACCCTGCTTGACGGGGCTGTAGACGACAAAGACCTGTCTGTAAGATTTTTGCAGGTGGTGGAAGGTGAAACGGAGAGAATGGCCAGATTGGTAAGGGATCTGCTTCAGTTATCCAATCTTGACTACAAACAGTCCAAATGGGACAAAAAGGCCGTCAATCTCAGCAACGTTGTCAGAGAAACCATATTAAAATTGAATGTTTCCATAAAAAATAAAAAACAGCGGATACATTTCAACCCGAAAGGTTTAGATGCGGATAAAACCATAATTTATGCGGACAGGGACGGGATAGGTCAGGTTATTTTAAACCTGCTCAGCAACAGTATTAAATACACACCCGAAGGCGGGGATATTAATATCGATATGGAAACCCGGGAGGACATGATTGTATTAACAATAGAGGACAACGGTATAGGGATTCCTAAAGAAGATCTGGCGCGAATTTTTGAAAGATTTTACAGGGTTGATAAAGCAAGGGCTCGTGAACTGGGCGGTACGGGTCTCGGGCTTTCAATCGCCAAGGAGATAATAGAAGCACATAAGGGAACCATCGATATATTCAGTGATGAAGGTGAGGGTACTAAGACGGTTATTCATTTGCCGGCCTTTATGGCAAATAATGTGTAATTCAATTTTAACTATCTTGTAATGTAACTGTAATATAAAAAACATATAATAAAATATGAATCCATTTAGCTATTTTACGGGAGGAATTGATATGAAGAAAAAGCTGATTGCAGGGGTGATTATATTTCTCATATTAGGCATGTCGAGTACGGTATGTCATGCAAACAATGCTTCAAACAGATATTACTTTGAGGTTTTGGGACCAAAACAAAATACAGTCACTACCGACAAAAACACACTTTTATCTTTTAGGGCATCCAGAGGTACCAATGTACGGATAAGGGTCTATCATTACAATGGAACGAGATATACACCGATTTCCAATCCTATTGATATAACCGTCGGTGCATTGCAGAGAGGATGGGCATCTGTAGATCTGGGGTCGGGGTCAAATAAAATTCAGTTTACAGCAAGATATAGAAACGGATCGGAGGCCAATGCGCAAAGAATTGTAAATGTATTGGGCGTAACGGAGGTTAAACAATTGTTACGGGATATGGTTAACAAATCTACCTTGGGTATGTGGAGGAAATGATAGGGTTTGGGGCGATAAAACATGAACAGGGAAATGCTAAAAACTCTGACTCTTTCAATTTTGGTCATCATAAGTATTGTATTAATCCAACGACTGTGGTTCCCTTCTCCTATTGATACACTGAAAACAAAATTTGAAATACATAAAAACAGCCATGTGACAGCTGTGGAGGAACGTAAAAATATTATTTCTCCAAAAACAATTACCGTAAGCTTCGGGGCGGGGGACAGAACAAAAAATTATTATACGGTACTTACTGCCGATGATATGGATTATGTATGGGAACAAAGCAGAGATATTCTCAAAGACTTCTTTTCAAAAGATCCTCAAATAACCCGAATAGGATATGATGCATATGTTCAAGCCAACACCCTAAAATCTGTTGAACTGGAATTTGGGGACAATATACCCGCCATCTTGATTGCTTCTATTTTTGATTCTTTGGATAATAATATTGTCAAAAATATCAGAACGATAAAGAAAATATCCGTACCCGCCTTTAACCAGGGAGTCATATATATAACGGGGAACGGCGAAGATGAAATATATGAAATCAGTCTCCATGATTATGAGGAAAACACTGTATTAATCGGTTTTATAGATGAACTGGAGGATACGGATTATATTAAATATCATCCCATATGTTCGCTTTTCGATGAATTGGATGAAGGACATACTGTTGTGCCTATTAATTATACTTTAAATACCGAACAGATTCTTGTAGAGAGTGAAATTGATACCGAGAAAGAAACAGCACTCCGAAGACGATCGAAAAGTTTTTTTGACGGGAACTTTGATTTTGTAAAAACAATAAAGGAAACCAGCGGATCTGTAGTTTATATTTATGGGTATGGAGAAAGAAGCCTTCGTATAAGCAACAAAGGTATTTTAGAATATAAAGAGGAAATCCGAAACATATCAAGTACGGACATTCTCACTTCTTTAGATGTAGCTATAGATTTTATTTATAAAAACGGGGGATTCCCCGAAAATACATACTTGGAAGGCATTCGGGTTATTACAAATGATCGGAACAAAGGATATCAATTTTTGTTTGGATACCGCATAGGGGGATTGCCTGTTGAATTCAACAGAGATGTAATAGAATATCCCTTGAAGATAGAGGTTTACGGTAACAAAGTGAAGGTATACCGCAACTTGATTCGCAGAGCTGTAGGTGTGCAGGAAATCAACCATCAGCAGGATATTCTATATTTCCCGAATATAATCGAAAAAAACATCGGACATCTGGAATTGCAGTATTCTGATGATGAAAAACGGTTATGGTCAAAAATGGCGGATGAGGAAAAGATTTTACAAATACTGAAAGATATAGAGGAAGTGAGACTGGTTTACTTTGATGCCGTGGAAAAACGGGGGATACAATCTTTAAAACCCGGTTGGATGATAAAATTTAAAAACAGCACCTTCTATTTTGATAGTTATACAGGAAAACTTATTAAAAAACATGTGTTTGATTAACGGATGGTGAGGTGTTATGGATTGGTCTAAAGCAAAAACCTTGCTGATTGTTGCCTTCATTATTACAAATATTTTTTTAGGATACAATATACACAGTGAAAAGTCCAGACAAAATGAAATCCAAATTGTAGACAGCAGACATCTGGAAAATGTAGAACAACACCTGAATGATAATGGCATAAGTCTAAGTATCGGCATCCCGAATAAAGTGGTTTCACTGCCGATGCTGACGGTAAAATATAAAAATTTTGATTCGGATGAAGTAGCGAAAAAAATCCTGGGTAAAGGTTACAGCAAGGAAATTTTTAATAACGACGGTTTGAAAAAAGAAATTTTTAAAGGAAACGGCGGAGAGCTGATTATAGAAAACAATAAAAGATTGGCATATAAAAACAAGGGAAACAGGGAGCGGGTTCGCATTCCCAATGAAGAAGCCGCCGCCAAAATAGCAAATGATTTTTTGAAACAGCATAAATTGATGAAGGATGACATTATACCGGATCGGATTTATCATGAAACCGGGGAATATGCAGAAGATGGACCTGCATATAAGTTGGTTTATAATCAAACATACAAGGACAAATTTTTGGGGCAGAGTTATATACATGTATATGTAAATCACAGCGGTGTTGTTGCTGTAGAGGCCATGCTGTTGGAGTGCGAAAAGATACAACAGCCCCACAAAAAGGTTATACCTGCAACTGAGGCACTTATGGGAATTATGAATACAATTTTGCAGGAAAATAAACAACCTATATCTATAAACGAAATTGAAATAGGTTATTATTTCAGTCCGGCCCGTTATGCGGACTGGAAAGAAGTCGATTCGGGGACAGCTATTCCTTCATGGAAAATCACAATACAAAATGGAAAAACATATTATATAGAAGCATATAAAAATTAATACATACAGATAGCCCGGACACCGAATAACATGTTCGGGCTATTTTTATTGTTTTTTGAAATGTTATAGAGGATACTACAATACTTAATGAGGGTCATTGACAAAATGTGAACACAAGTCGATACCGGGGTTTTTGAAATGTTATAGTACTTACCAAGCGGGTAAATAAATGTTATAATGAATTCAAATTGTTAAATTTTGATATGATATTAAATACTTGAACCAATAAGGATGGTGAACAACTGACTTCGGTCAGCTGATATATGGAAAAATTAATAATTAAAGGTGGAAAAAAACTACATGGAACCGTTGATATAAGCGGATTTAAAAACTCGGCTGTAGCAATTATACCGGCTACTGTATTGGCGGGGGATACTTGTGTTATTGATAATTTACCGCAGATAAGTGATGTTAAAATATTGGCCGATATACTTTCAGGCCTGGGGGCCGATGTAAGAAACTTGGGCCCGAATACCCTCAAAATAAATACTACGGGGATGAAAGAATGTTATGCGGACTATGGAACGGCAAAGGAATTGAGGGCATCATATTATTTACTGGGTGCCGGATTGGGAAGATTTAAAAAAGCAAGGGTTGCATATCCGGGCGGATGTTCTATTGGAAACAGGCCTATAGATCAGCATATCAAAGGTTTTGAAGCGCTGGGGGCGGAAGTAAACATAGAACATGGGATAATATGGGCGGAGGCGGAAAAACTGACCGGTGCGGAGGTTTATTTGGACGTTGTAAGTGTCGGTGCAACTATCAATATAATGCTGGCCGCCGTCATGGCAGAGGGTACAACAGTGATAGAAAATGCTGCAAAAGAACCTCATATAGTTGATATGGCAAATTATCTGAACTGTATGGGTGCAAATGTAAGGGGTGCAGGTACGGATGTAATTAAAATCGGGGGTGTGGAAAAACTCGGAGGATGTTCGCACACGGTTATTCCCGATCAGATAGAAGCGGGAACATATATGATAGCTGCTTCGGCTGTCGGCGGTGATGTATTGATAGACAATGTAATCCTGAAACATTTGGAATCAATTGTTGCCAAACTTAGAGAAACAGGGGTGCGAATTGAGGAAAAAGGTGATTCTCTTAGGATAATATCATCCGGAAACCTAAAAAGTGTAAGCATAAAAACCTTGGTATATCCGGGTTTTCCGACAGACCTGCAGCAACCGATGAGCAGTCTTTTGACTACGGCGGAAGGCACGGGAATAGTGACGGAAACTATATTTGACGGAAGATTTAAACATATAGATGAACTTAAAAGAATGGGGGCCAATATAAAAGTAGAGGGCGGCGCGGCCATCATTCACGGAGTTGAAAAATTAACAGGGGCAAGGGTTGTGGCCTCGGACCTGAGGGCGGGGGCTTCCTTGGTAATAGCCGCTCTTATGGCGGAAGGGGAAACTGAAATAGAAAATGTCCAATATATAGACAGGGGATATGATAGACTGGAACAGAAATTATTAAAACTGGGTGCGGATATTGAAAGGGACCAAACCGGGAAATCCAAGGCCGAAGCGGGTATATAGGCCGAAGCGGGTATATAGACCGGAATGGATATACAGGTCGAAGCGGGAATATAGGCCGGAACGTATATATAGGTTGAAATGGGCAAATAGCATGATTTTTGAAATTATTGTTTATTCGGTATCCTTATACTTTGTAAAGGAATTCCCCACATGTTAATGGGGGAAGGATACCAATGATAAAATGGGGGCATTATATATGACGATGTTGTTTTGTTCTTTAGCCAGTGGGAGCAGTGGAAATTGCCATCTGATAAATAACGGGAAAAATTCTATATTGGTTGATGCGGGGCTCAGCGGCAAAAGGATAGAAAACAAATTAAAAGAAATAGATGTAGATCCTATGAGTCTGACTGCAATTCTGGTAAGCCATGAGCATACCGATCATATATCCGGTGTGGGGGTATTATCGAGGAGATATAATATTCCCATATACGCCAATAAGGGAACATGGGAGGGTATGAACACCAGAATAGGGGAAATCAAAGAAAACAATATCAGATGTTTTAATTCCACGGATGACTTCAATATTAAGGATTTTAATATAAAATCGTATGACATCCCCCATGATGCCAATGAACCGGTCGGGTTCAGTATCAGAAGAAATAACATCAAGGTCAGTATTGTTACGGATCTGGGTTATATTAACCAAAATATTGTAGAACATATCAGAGATTCCGATCTTGTGGTACTGGAATCAAATCATGATGAAGAAATGTTAAAGTTGGGCAGCTATCCATACCATGTGAAACGAAGGGTACTTTCGGATTTGGGACATCTTTCCAACGAAGCCGCAGGCAATGCTGTGGCGGACTTGGCAAATAACAATGTGGAGACTGTTATATTGGCACATCTCAGTCGGGAGAACAACTTTCCGGAACTGGCGGTTGCCACAGTAAAAAACATTTTAGATGACAAACAAATTGTTATAGGTGAAGATATAGATTTGGATTTGGCACATCGCGACAGGGTAAGTAATATATACCGATTTTAACTTCGGATAATTATAGGGTTGATGGTAAATATTGCGGTTTGTCCGAAACGATCCTGTCGTAATGGAACGTGTCGGGGCTTGACGGCAAATATTGCAGTTTGGTTTGGGGGTATGTTACATGAATGATTTTAAAGATGAAAATGGAATCGGAAACAACCGACCCGCGGATGATATGGATCGGAACAATGAATCGGACGGAGCCGATTTGGAAAATGAAAAAATAACGGAAACACAGGATATCACCGAGGAGATTGCTATGGAAAACATTCAGTGGGAAAATTCACGCAGACACACAAAAAGAAAGGGCAGAAGTGCGCTGAGTACAGTCCTAATCGGGGCTATCCTGGGCAGTGCAATTACCTTGGGTGTTACCTACAGGTTTTTGCCCGACATACTGAATTTGAGAGGAATATCCCCGGGGGATATATCGGAGCCGCAG